>DATKEI010000148.1:0-3577 GCA_035544455.1 Binatia bacterium
CGAGCTGGCCATGGGCATCGCCGTCCACGCCGGTCCGGTCGTCGCCGGCAACATTGGCAGCCCGGACCGCGTGAAGTACGGAGTCCTGGGATCCGCGGTGAACCTCGCCTCCCGGATGCAAGCCCTGGCCATCGGGGGCGAAGTTCTCATCTCGGACGCAGCCCTGCTCCGGATGAGGCCGGTCACGAGAGTCGGGCCGACCCGATACGTCCGCGTCAAGGGAATCGCCGAACCGGTGGCCGTGTGCGAGCTTCTCGGCTTCGCCGACGCGGCGACCCGCGAACCAGTCCGCCGAGCTTCGCACGCCGCGGGCGCCTGACCCTGCCGCCCCCACACCCCATCCTGCGCCGGGCGCTGATGCCGGTCCCTCCGCCATCGGCCCTCGGCCACGCACTCCTCGCTTATCCTGAAGCCCAACCTCCGCAGACGCCTGTCAAGCATCAGCTTTAGCTGGGCCAGGCCGGGGTCGCGCAGTTAGTTAGTGTGCTGAGTCAGAAATGTGCCGACAAAGCGCCAGTCCACGAACTTCTGACTCGGGACACTAGGACGCCAGGATCGCCAGAACGAGGCCCCAGCCCGCTCCGGCCGCCAGCATTGCCACCGCGCTCAACCATGGACCAGGAGTTCTCGATGTCTCCATGTGTTGAGCTGTCTGCGTCAAAAAAAGGGGGATGCTGCGCACCCGATTCTCGATCGGCGATCGACGCGGGCCCACCGGCCTGGGGGACCGTCTCGCCCCGCGGCCGGTTGCGCTATCGTGACCGAAAGCCCGCTGCGCAACGGGACCGCCGTGCCGACGTGCACCCCGCGAGCGCTCCGGGGCCCCGAAGCGGGGCCCGAGCTTCCCCGGCCGAGAACCATGCATGACGAGCCTCCCTCTTCCAGTCGCGCCGAGCTAGGAGAGCCCGCGAACGACTCCGACGACCTTGCCGAGAATGCGCACATCCGCCTGTCCGGGCTCGACCACGATGGGCTTCATCGTCGGATGCGCGGGCCTGAGGACCACGACGGCACCGCGCCGATCGAGGTGCTTGACGGTTGCGTCGTCTCCGATCATGGCGGCGACGATGTCGCCGGGCTGGGCCGCCGACTGCCGTCGCACGACCACCCAGTCGCCATCCATGATGTGCGCCTCGATCATGCTGTCGCCTCGCACGCGCAGGGCGAACACGTCCTCCCCCTTGCGGGCGAACCATTCGGCGCTCACCGGGATGCCTCCTTCGCTCGCCTCGGCGGCGAGCCGGGGGTTGCCGGCGGCGATGCGACCGAGGATCGGGATCTCCGCGGGCATCGCCCGGCGGGTCGCCCCGCGATCCCGCGGCACGAGAGTCCGCGAGACTCGCTTGTCGCTGACCCGGCGCTCCAGCATGCCCTTGCGCTCCAGCGCGCGCAGGTGGTCGAAGGCCGCCCGTGCGGTGAAGCCGAAGCGATCGCCGATCTCGCGGACCGTGGGTGGCAGGCCGTGGCGGTCGGCAAAGGAGCGGATGAACGCGAGCACCTCGCGCTGCCTGGCCGTCAGTTCTTTCATGCTCAACATAATACTGGTCAACACCCGTTGAGTGTCAACGACAAAAAAAGAGAGTCAAGCGGGCTCCCAGGGCTCACACGAAGGGCAGGGCAGGAACCCCTCGTCCCTGGCGTCGGAGACCCGCTTGAAGTACACCCGGTCCGCCTCCGAGATGCGCCGGGTCCAGGTGCAGTCGCGGCGGTGGAAGAGCCGCGCCCCGCGCTGGGCGAGATAGGGCTCTCCGGATGGGGGCTCGGAGGACAGCGGCGTGCCTGGCGCATCGCCCGGGGCGGAATCCATCCCCTCGGGACTCAGGGCCGCAGGATCCGGATCCGCCGGGACGGACAGGCTCTCCGTGGCCGGCGGGGGTGAGTAGTGCGGCACGGGGTCGGGCTCGTTCATCTGCAGATTCGTCTCGATGGTGGAGCGAAACTCGTCGCTGGCCTTGCGGAACTCGCGCATGGCCCGCCCGAGCGAGCGTCCGAGCTGGGGGAGGTTCTTGGGTCCGAACACGAGAAGCGCAATGACGAAGATGAGGACAAGTTCCTGCAGGCCAATGTCGAACATGGGGCGCTCTGCCCGGATGATACCATCCCGGCCGCCCCGGGAGAGGACCGCGGATCAGACCTGGCCGAAGAAGGCGAGGTACTCGGCGCGCACGAACCGCTCGAGCACCACGAGCAGGATCGCCCCCGGCACCACGAGCAGGATGGCGGTCACCGAGGCGACCTGCAGATCGTAGCCGACGCTCGCCGTGTACATGTAGCTTCCGGAACCCTGGTCCCGCTCCTCAGCCGATCCGGCCGTCCGGATCGGCTCGGCGGCCGCCCGCCCGGGCGCTTGACGGCCGCGCGCCGGCGCTGGTAGCGTGCCCCGGTGCCGGACGCGGCAGCCCAGCCGGTTCCATAGGAGCGCGCGATGCGATTCGAGGTCGAGGTCATCAAGCAGGACGACGGGTTGTTCTTGGCGACCGCCGTCGCCTATCCCACCGTGAGCGCCACCGGCCGCACCGAGAAAGAGGCGCTCGGCTTGCTCATGGAGGCCATGGGCAAGCACGTGAAGGCCGCGTCGGCGCGGGCCGGGCGCGGGCCGGCGTGATGCCCGCGCGCGACTCCGGGCCGTGACCGACGGCGCGGGGCGCGGCGGGGTCGCCGCCCCGCGGGGACCCCTCGACGGGCTCCGGGTCATCGACTGCTCGCGCCTCATCGCGGGCGGGGTCCTCGCCACCGTGCTCGCCGATCTCGGCGCGGACGTGATCAAGGTGGAGAACCCCCGCGGCGGCGATCCGCTGCGCACCTGGAGCCACGCCCTGGGCCAGACGTGGTGGAAGGTGTACGCGCGCAACAAGCGCGCCATCACCCTGAATCTCGGCCATCCCGGCGGCCAGCGCCTCCTCCGCCGCCTGGCGTGCGGCGCCGACGCGCTCGTCGAGAACTTCCTGCCCGGCACGTTCGAGAAGTGGGGGCTCGGGTGGGACGTCCTGTCCGCGGACAACCCCCGGCTTGTCATGGTCCGCGTGTCCGGATGGGGCCAGGACGGCCCGTACCGCGACCGGCCGGGCTTCGGCACCATGGTGGAGGCAATGTCGGGCTTCGCCGCCACGACCGGGCCTCCGGAGTCGCCCACCCTGCCCTCGTTCCCCATGGCCGACATGGTTGCCTCCCTGGCCGGGACCGCGGCGGTGCTCGCGGCGCTGCGCCACCGCGACCTCGTGTCGGGGCGCGGCCAGTGCATCGACGTGCCGCTCTACGAGCCGCTGCTCTCCATCCTCGGCCCGACCGCGGCCGAGTACCGCGCCCACGGCATCGTGCGCGAGCGGATCGGCAATCGCTCGCACAACGCGAGCCCGCGCGGCACGTACCGCACCCGCGACGGCAAGTGGGTGGCCCTGTCCGCCTCCACGCCGGCCTCGGCCGAGGCGATGTTCCGGGCCCTCGGGCTCGGCCACCTGCTCGCCGATCCCCGCTTCGCCAGCAACGACAGCCGCATCGCGAACGGCGAGGCCGTGGACGCCGCCCTCGCCGGAGCCATCGGCACGCGCTCCCGCGAGGAGATCGCGGGCCTCTTCGA
>DATKEI010000149.1:0-13730 GCA_035544455.1 Binatia bacterium
AGGACGCCGCGCGGCTGGAGGTGGTCGATGGCGTAGGAGGTGGTCCGGCCGCCGCGATCGGCGACGAGGGCGCCGTTGGCGCGGTGGGGGATTTCGCCCTGCCACTCGTCGTGGCCATCGAACAGGTGGTTGAGGAGGCCGGTGCCGCGCGTGTCGGTGAGAAACTCGGAGCGGTAGCCGATCAACCCCCGGGACGGGATGCGGTATTCCAGGCGCACGCGACCGGTCCCGTGGTTGATCATCTTGAGCATCTGGCCCTTGCGCGGCCCGAGCTTCTGGGTCACGGCGCCGATGAACTCCTCCGGGATGTCGACGACCAGGTGCTCCATCGGCTCCAGCGTCCGCCCGCCCTCCGTCCGCGTGATGATCTGGGGCTTGGAGACCTCGGTCTCGTACCCCTCGCGC
The DNA here is from genome assembly GCA_035544455.1 of Binatia bacterium. GTDB lineage: Bacteria > Methylomirabilota > Methylomirabilia > Rokubacteriales > CSP1-6 > DATKEI01. The sequence goes on from DATKEI010000149.1 coordinate 406, forward strand.
CGGATCATCTCGATGAGGATCGCGAGCTGCAGCTCCCCCCGGCCGGACACCCGGAAGGTGTCGGGCGACTCCGTCTCCTCGACGCGGATGCCCACGTTGGTCCGGCGCTCCTTCCACAGGCGCTCGCGGAGCTGCGTCGAGGTGACGTACTTGCCGTCCCGGCCCGAGAACGGCGACACGTTTGCGGAGAAGAGCATCGAGACCGTCGGCTCGTCCACCCGGATGAGCGGAAGCGCCTGGGGCCGCTCGGCATCGGCGATGGTCTCGCCGATCTCCATGTGCTCGACCCCCGCCACCGCGACGAGATCCCCCGCCGAGGCCTCGGGAATCTCCACGCGGCGCAGGCCCTCGTACCCGTAGAGCACGGTCACCTTGGAGGTCTCGATGCCGCCGTCGCGGTGCATGACCGCCACGCGGTCGTACTGCCGGATGCGCCCGCTGACGATGCGCCCGATCACCAGCCGCCCCACGTAGTCGTCCCAGTCGAGGGCGGCGGCGCGGAGCTGGAGGCCCATCTCCGGGTCGAACCGGGGCGGGGGAACGGAGGCCAGGAGCACGTCGAAGAGGGGGGCCAGGGTCCGCGCATCGTCAGCGAGGTCGCGCTTGGCGATGCCCTTGCGGGCGTCCGTGTAGAGCACGGGGAACTCGAGCTGATCCGCGGTGGCGTCGAGATCGATGAAGAGATCGTAGACCTCGTCCAACACCTCGGTGGGACGCGCGTCCTTCCGGTCGATCTTGTTGATGACCACGACCGGAGGCAGCCCCGCCTCCAGCGCCTTCTTGAGAACGAAACGCGTCTGGGGCAGGGGCCCCTCGGCGGCGTCGACGAGGAGAATGACGCCGTCCACGAGCGTCAGCGTCCGCTCGACCTCGCCGCCGAAGTCGGCGTGGCCCGGGGTATCGACGATGTTGATCTTGACGTCCCGGTAGTGAACGGAGGTGTTCTTGGCCATGATGGTGATGCCCTTCTCGCGCTCGAGATCGATGGAGTCCATGACGCGCTCCATCACATGCTCGTTGGCGCGGAAGATGCCTGACTGCCAGAGCATGGCATCGACCAGCGTGGTCTTGCCGTGGTCGACGTGGGCGATGATGGCGACGTTGCGGATATCGGGGCGCTCTTGCTGCATCATTTCACTCTAGCATGGCGGCGGCGCCGCGCCCGGGCGGGCCGGGCAACACCGGCTGGTGAGGCGATGCCGATCAGGTAGGGCCGCGGCAAGCGCCGAGGGGGCGGGCCCTCCCCGCTCGCGGAAGCATCGCCGGCCCCGGGGCAGCGACGGGCGGCGACCAGCTTCGACGACCGCAGAAGCCACGGTCTCGCGGAGAGGGCGGGGCGGACCGCCACCCCACCGGCGCCGTGAGTCGACGCGCTTCCGACTCAGGAAACTAGTAGCTGGCGACGAGCAACTCCCGGGGCCCGGCCGGAATCCAGAGCGGCTCCATGGCAATTTCGAGGGCCATCTCTGGATCGATGCCCATCTCAGCGAGCGCCCTGAGAAGCATCTCCTGTTCCTTCTCGAGCTCGGCGTGCGTCGTCGTGGTCGCCTGGCTCATGTGCCCCCCCCTCTCGGTTTCGGGCCCCTTCGCCCTACCAATCTGGAAGAAGCAAAGACCGTGCCTATGGACCTGGCGCGCGACCCTGCCGACATGGTCCGCAACATATTGAGTTGTAACAGCAATTGGCAGAAGATCGGATCGCCAGGAGAGCCCTGGAGCCCGCTGTCCCCCCAAGTTGACGGTGTAAAACCTCCAAAGCACCCGAACCGGGGGCTCGGCTGAGGCATAATGGCCCGAAGCCACAAATCGGAGGGATCTCGTGAGAATTGGACGGCGCAACTTCATCACCACGATCGGGTTGCTGTCCGGCCTTGCCGGCCGGCCCGAGCTGGCAGGAGCGCAGGCCCCCGTCCCCGGGGCGAGCCCGCCCTCGCCGGGTGCCTCCCAAGGAGCCAAACGCGTGAAGCAGACGGCCGTGATTGCCATGGAAAAGGGAGGGGAGATCGTCATCGAATTCTTCCCTGCCGATGCTCCCAAGACGGTCGAGAACTTCGCCAAGCTCGCCCGGAGCGGGTTCTACGACGGCGTGACCTTCCATCGGGTGGAGCCCGGATTCGTGGCGCAGGCCGGCGACCCGCAGACCAAGACCCTGCCCGCGGGTGACCGGCGGCTGGGCACGGGCGGGCCTGGTTACACGATCAAGGCCGAGTTCAACAAGAAGCCCCATGTCCGGGGGGCGGTGGCCATGGCCCGCACTCAGGACCCGGACTCGGCGGGAAGCCAGTTCTACATCTGCTTCAAACCCGCGCCCTTCCTGGACGGCCAGTACACCGTGTTCGGCCAGGTGACGAAGGGCATGGAGGTCGTGGACGCCATCAAGGTCGGCGACCGCATGAAGACCGTCACGATCGCGGAGGGCGCCGAGTAGTCATGGCCTGGTCGCTGCTGATCCGGAATGGCACCGTGCTCGACGGCACGGGCGCGCCCGCGCGGCGGGCGGACGTGGCCGTCGAGGGGGACCGCATCGCGGCCATCGGCCCTGGCCTGGCGGGCGAGGCGGGGCGGGTGATCGATGCCGGCGGGCACATGGTGGCGCCCGGCTTCATCGATATGCATTCGCATTCCGACCTGGTCTACCACCAGTGCCCGACCGCCGAGTCGAAGGTGCGCCAGGGCGTCACCACCGAGGTCGTCGGCATGTGCAGCTTCTCCCCGGCGCCGATCGCGCCCGGGCGGGCCGAGCTCATCCGGGCCTGGGCGGGCGGGCTCGGGATGGATCTGTCCGCCCCCTGGCAGACGTTCGCCCAGTACCTCGACCACCTGCGCGCGCTCCGGACCTCCGTGAACGTCGCCCATTTCGTCGGGCACGGGGCCCTGCGTCTGGCCACGGTCGGGCCCGAGGCCCGGGCCGCCACCGCGGACGAGCAGAAAGCCATGGAAGGGCTGCTGGCCGAGGCCATGGAGGCGGGCGCCTTCGGCTTCTCGACCGGGCTCGTCTACGCGCCGAGCGTCTACGGCAGCACCGACGAGCTGATCGCTCTCGCGCGGAGCATGGCGCGCCGCGCGGGTATCTACTGTTCCCACATCCGCGGCGAGGCGGCGACGCTCGAGGAGGCGGTGCGCGAGGCCGTGCGGATCGGCGAGGAGGGCGGCGTGCCGGTCCAGATCTCCCACGTCAAGGCTTCGGGCCGCGACAACTGGGGGAAGATGGACCGCGTGCTCCGGATGATCGACGACGCCCGGGCAAGGGGGGGGGCCGTCACCGGCGACGTCTACCCCTATCCGGCGGGCAGCACCAAGATGGATAACCTCCTCCCCGCGTGGATGCACGACGGCGGGATTCCCCGTCTGCTCGAGCGGCTCGCCGATCCCGCGGCGCGCCAGCGGGCCATCCAGGACTGCCTGGTCTCCGGCGAGCGCTGGCGCACGGGCTCGGGCGCCATGGGATGGGACGAGATCATGATCGCCACGTGCTCGCGGCCCGATCTGCCGGGGATCCACCTCGCCGAGCTGGCGCGGCGCACCGGACGCGAGCCCGCCCAGGCCATGATGGACCTGGTGCTCGAGGAGCGCGCGGGCGTCTCCATGATCGTGTTCTCGCAGAGCGAGGACAACGTGGCGACTGTCCTCGGCTATGCCCACTCCATGATCGGATCGGACTCGCTGTCGTTGCACGCGGGACCGGGCCCGCACCCCGGATGTCCGCATCCCAGGAGCTACGGGACCTTTCCGCGCGTGCTCGGCCGATACTGCCGCGAGATGCGGCTCTTCTCGTGGGAGACGGCGGTGCACAAGATGACCGGTATGGCCGCGGCCAAGCTCGGCCTGAAGGACCGGGGGGTGCTCTGCCCGGGCAACGCCGCCGACATCGCGGTGTTCGACCCGGCCATCGTCCAGGATGAGTCGGCCTTCGGCGACCCGCACCACCATCCGCGCGGTATCCCCTACGTGATCGTCAACGGCCGGATGGCGGTGGAGGGCGCCTCGATGGGTGCCGCCGGCGCCGGCCGGGTGCTCACATCGTCCTGACGGGCGCGCGGGGCACGCCGCGGACCGGTCGCGCGGGCGCGCGCCCTGGCTTCCCGACCTCGAGCCCGCCGGCTCGCGCGCGCGCTCGCGGCCGGGTCTGCACGTGCCGGAGGTTGCGCTCCGCACTCCGTTGCCGTGGCCGCCATCGCGGCCATGCGCGACGGTCCCGGACGTTTTCGCCCCGCGCTGACGCCCGCTTCGCCCTGGCGCGGCCCCGCCGGCAGTCGCGTCCGGTTCCGGCTCAGAGGGACTCGGAGGGCAGGATGTGGATGGCGCCGCGGTGCATCGAGAGCTGCCAGCGGCGGTCCCGGTGGATCTCGAGGATCTCGTAGACGAGGTGCGGCACCTCGACCTCGAGGTCCCAGTCTCCCTGGGCCGGCGTCCCGGGCTCGTCGAGGCGGATTCGCAGGGTCCACGTCGTCCCGAAGTCCTCGTCGCCCACGACCCGCCCGGCCATCAGGTTCATGTGGTGCAGCCCGTCGACCACGCCCCGGTCCTTCCGGATGAGGCGCACGTACTCCGGGCGGATGAAGAAGGCGATCGCGCTCCCGGGAGCCGGCAGGTAGGATCGCGTAGGAGAGTTCACGGCCTCGAGCGTCTGCCCTCGCCAGCTGAGCTGCACTCGATCGGGGGTGGCCTTGAGCACGGTGCCCGCGAGGACGTTGCGCAGGCCGATGATTCGCGCCACCGCCTGCGATGCGGGCCGCCACAGGAGCTCGCCGCGCGGTGCCGACTGGATGACGCGACCGTCCTCGTAGACCATTATGTGGTCGCCCAGGCGGTACGCCTCGGTGAAGTCGTGGGTCACGAGCACCGCCGCCGTTCCCCAGTCGGTGAGGATCTGGCGGAGGTCGTCGCGGAGTGCCCGCCGCAGTGGCAGGTCCAGGGCCGACAGGGGCTCGTCGAGCAGGAGCAACGCCGGATCGGTGGCGAGCGCCCGGCCCAGGGCGACGCGCTGGCGCTGGCCGCCGGAGAGCTCGCCAGGATAGCGGTGGGCGAGCGCGTCGAGCCCGAGCCGCGCCAGTACTTGCTCGACGCGGGCCCGGCGCGCCGCGCGCGGGCGGTCGCGCAGGCCGAAGCCGACGTTGCCGGTCACCGTGAGGTGCGGGAAGAGCGCGTAGCCCTGGAACACGTAGCCCACGCGCCGCTGCTGGGTCGGCACCTGGATCGAGCGCTCGGAGTCGACGAGCACGCGACCGTCCACGACGATGCGCCCGGCGTCGGGCCGGACGAGCCCGGCCAGGCACTGCAGCGAAAGGCTCTTGCCCGATCCGGACGGCCCGAACAGGACGGCGACGCCGTCGCCTGCACGCCACTCGACGTCCAGGGTGAAACCGGGGAGCTGCTTGAGCAGGCGCACTTCGAGCCGGTCGCTCATGTCGCCCGCGCCCCCAGACGGCTGGAGACGAGGAGCACCCCGCAGGAGAGCGCCGTGAGCACGCCGACCAGCAGCACCGCCTCCTGCGTCTCGCCCACCTGGACCGCGGTGTAGATGGCGAGCGGCACCGTCGCCGTCTTGCCCGGGATGTTGCCCGCCAGCATGAGGGTGGCGCCGAACTCGCCGAGCGCCCGTGCAAAGGCCAGCACCAGCCCGGCCAGGATCCCGTTGCGGGCCAGCGGTAGCGTGACCTCGAGCGCCGTCCGGAACTCGGAGCGCCCGAGGGTGTAGGCGGCACGCTCGAGATCCCGGTCGACCGACTCGATGGCGGCGCGCGACGTCCGCACCAGGAGGGGAAGCGCCATGACGGTGGCGGCGATGACGGCGGCGTACCAGGTGAAGGCCACGGTCCAGCCCGTGGCGTGGTAGAGCGGACCTCCGAGGACCCCGCGGCGACCGAGCAGGACGATCAGATAGTAGCCCGTCACCGTGGGCGGCAGCACCAGCGGGAGCGTGACCAGGAGGTCGAGCGCGCCGTGTCCCCAGAAGCGCCGGCGGGCGAGAAGATACGCCACCGGAAGGCCCACGAGACCGTTGAGGGCCGTGGCCACCACCGCCACCTTCATCGAAAGCCAGATCGCCGATGCCATCTCCGGGCTCATGGCCTCGCCAGTATGCCATCCGCCTCTGCGAGCCGGGGCGCCTCCGGAGCCAGCCGGTCGCGCCTCGTGCGGCGATCGGGAGCCTCCGGGCCGCCCAGGAGAGGCCATCGGCGGCGATCCGACCCCGGGTCAGAGGGGCGTGTTACCGTAGCCGCCACCGGACGATGGCCTGGCCGGGCGGGGGGATCGACACTGCGAACGCCGAGCAGGGCCTCACCGGAGACGCCGATGCCCGCGGCCGGGGCCGGCCCCGAGCGCCGGCTTCAGCATGTGCCCGGATGCTCGCCGCCCGCGCCAAGACGAAACGCCGACTCGATATCGTGGGCCGGGTTGCTATCGGCGACCCGGGCGTGATCCCTCTCGACGGCATCTCGCGCCGGGGCTCGCCGACCGACGCGGTGCGCGAGATCGGCTGGTCCCGCCGGCACAATCCCCTGCTCGGCGCGATCCTGGTCGAAGCGCGCCCCGGCCCTGATGCGGCGCCGTCCCGGCGCACGCCATGAGCGACTCCGGAGCGCCCGATTTCCCCGTCGTCGAGCTCGAGGGGGTCCGCGTGATCCGCGGTGCCCGCGTGCTGCTGGACGTCGCCGCCCTCTCCGTCAGACGGGGCGAGGTGCTGGTGGCCATGGGGCCCAATGGCGCCGGCAAGTCCACCTTGATTCGCGTGCTCGGCCTGCTCGAGAGCCCTTCCGCCGGCACGGTTCGCTTCGATGGCCAGCCGGTCCCCAGGACCCCGCCCCTGGCCCTCCGCCGGCGCACCGCCGCTGCGCTCCAGGAGCCGCTGCTCGCGGACGGCAGCGTCGCCGACAACGTGGCCATGGGGCTGCGCTTCCGGGGCGAGCCGCGTGCCGGGATCGAGCGGCGCGTGTCGCGGTGGCTCGGGCGCCTGGGGATCGCCGGGCTCGCGGACAGGCGGGCGCGGACGCTATCCGGCGGCGAGGCGCAGCGGACCGCTCTGGCCCGGGCCCTCGTGCTGGAGCCGGAGCTCTTGCTCCTGGACGAGCCGTTCGCGGCGCTCGATCAGCCGACGCGCGAATCGTTCATCGCCGACCTCGCCGCGATCCTGCGCGAGGATCGGACGACGACGGTGCTGGTGACCCACGACCGCGGAGAGGCGCTGGCGCTCGCGGATCGGATGGCCGTGCTCATCGCCGGACGCCTTCAGCAGGTGGGCGAGGCCACCGCCGTCTGGCGCGCCCCGGTGTCGGAGGCCGTGGCTCGGTTCGTGGGCGTCGAGACCATCGTCGACTGCCGGGTGCTCGAGCGCCACGCGGAGCTGACCGTGCTGGGGGCGGGGGACCGGACGCTGGAGGTCGCCCAGGCGGCGCCGCCCGGCGAGTGGGTGCGCCTCTGCCTGCGGCCCGAGGACGTGACAGTGTCGGTGCCCGGGCGCGGCGCGCCGACCGGGGCGCGCAATGTCCTCCCCGGCCGCGTCGCGCGGCTGGTGCCGGCCGGGGGACAGCTCCGCGCCGTGCTCGACTGCGGTGTTCCGATCGTCGCGCTCATCACCCATCGGTCGGTGCGAGGCCTCGATCTGCGGGAGGGGACCGCGGTCGCGGTCCACTTCGAGGCCAGTGCCGCCCATCTGCTGCCGGGGACTGCGCCGCGCCTTGACAGTGCGTCGGGCCCGGCGGTATAAGCGGAGTTGTGCGGTGGCTGGCTTCGCGGCGCCGCCCGAAGCGTTCAGCCGAAGGAGGCTTGATGGAGCACGCGAGGCTTCGGTTCCCCTGCGATCTCCCGAGGCCAGCGGCGTTTCTGCCGCTGGCTCGTTCTGTCTCACGACCCCCGCGTCCCTGCCGAGAGCCCTCGCAAAGGAGGTCGGCATGCCAGATACCGAGCCCTTGATCGAACGACTCGCCACCGAGAACCACGACTTTCGCAAGCTCCGCGACGACCACAAGAAGTACGACGAGGAGCTCGAGCAGATCCAGTCCCGCGCGTTCCTCACCGCCGACCAGCAGTGGCGGGTCAGCGAGCTCAAGAAGCTCAAGCTGATCGCAAAGGATCGGATGGAGGCGATCATCCGTCAGGCCCGTCCGGCCGCGCACGCCTGACGGAGCCCGCTCCGCCTCGAGGTCGATGACGCGGGCCCGGGAGGGGCCGGGTTTCCGCGGTCTCTCCCACCTCACCCCCGCCGGAGCCGCCCGGATGGTCGACGTGTCGGCCAAGGCGGAGACGGCGCGCGAGGCGGTCGCGCGGGTCACGCTCCGTATGCAACCGGCCACCCTCGCCGCGGTGCGAGCCGGCCAGATGGCCAAGGGCGACGTGCTCGGGGTCGCCCGCACCGCGGGGATCATGGCGGCCAAGCGGACCCCCGACCTGATTCCCCTCTGCCACCCCCTGCGCATCACGGGGGTGGACGTGACCTTCGCCCTTCACGACAAGAGGGGGACTATTCAGGTGGAGGTGCGCGTGCGCACCGTGGACAAGACAGGGGTCGAGATGGAAGCCTTGACCGCGGCCGCGGTAGCCGGGCTCACTGTGTACGACATGGTGAAGGCCGTCGACCGCGGCGTGGTGCTCACGGATCTCTGCCTCGTCGAGAAGGCGGGGGGCAAGTCCGGTCACTGGAGGCGCACCCCGTGACGACCGCTCTCATCCACTCCGACGCATGGCGGCAGTTCGACTACGGGCCGGAGCACCCGCTCCGCATGGAGCGGCTCGGACTCACCTGGCGCCTGATGGAGGCCTACGGGCTCACCGGGATGCCGGGCACCAAGGTGCTCACGCCCGAGCCCGCGGACTTCGCCGCCATCGCGCGGTTCCATCGCCCGGAGTATCTCGATGTGCTGCGCGCGGCGAGCGCCGGCGACTTTCTGCCCCATGCCGCCCGCTTCGGGCTCGGGCCGGGAGACAACCCGATCTTTCCCGGTCTCTGGGAGGCGGCGCAGCTCGTGGCCGGAGGCTCGCTGCTGGCGGCGCGTGTCGTCGCCAGCGGCGAGGCCGATCGCGCGTTCCACTTCGCGGGCGGCCTGCACCACGCGATGCCCGATCGCGCCTCCGGCTTCTGCTACGTGAACGACGCGGTGCTCGCCATCCAGGAGCTGCGCGGGCGCGGCCTGCGCGTGGCCTACGTCGACATCGACGCCCATCACGGCGACGGCGTGCAGTTCGCCTTCTATGACGATCCGACCGTGCTGACGATCTCCACGCACGAGCGCGGCGATCGGCTCTTCCCGGGGACGGGGTTCGTGACGGAGGCAGGCGAGGGAGCGGGCGTCGGCTTCTCCGTCAACCTGCCCCTGCAGCCCTTCACCGACGACGATGTCTATCACGCGGCGTTCGAGGCGGTGGTGCCTCCGCTCCTCCGGACGTTCTCGCCCGACGTCGTGGTGGCGCAGCTCGGGATCGACTCGCACCGGACCGATCCCCTGACCCACCTGGCCCTCACCGTCCAGGGCTTCACGCGGGCGGTCACGCGCATCCTGGAGCTGGCCCCACGGGTGGTGGCCCTTGGCGGTGGCGGCTATGACCTACCCAACGTGGCCCGCGCCTGGACGGCGGCCTGGGCGGCCATGAACGACATGGCGCTCTCCCCGGACATTCCCGCCCGGTGCCGGGCCGAGCTCGCCCGGCACGGGCTCGCCGTCATGAGCCTGTGGGATCCGCCCCAGGAGATCCCTGCCGACACGCGACGGTGGGCCGAGGAGTACGCGCGGCGTCAGGTCGACGCCATCCGCGACTCGATCTTTCCCCTCCACGGCCTGTAGACTTCGTGTCGCGCCATCCCGGCCTTCGGGAGAGTCATCTCGACGCGGAGGCCGCCCGACGATGATCGTGATCCGCCCGTACCACATCGAGCGGCGGCTCGCCGGCGATGGCTGAGCGCGTCAATCCCGCCGCCGGACCGCGTCACGAGATGGTCCTCGTCGGCGGTGGCCACGCGCACGTGCAGTTGCTCCGCCGCTTCGCCATGGCCCCTCTGCCCGGAGCGCGCCTGGTGCTGGTGGTGGATCGGCCCGTCGCCGTGTACTCCGGGATGGTTCCGGGGTTCGTGGCCGGTCAGTACGCGCGCGGCGAGCTGGAGATCGACGTACGCCCCCTCGCCATGCGCGCGGGCGCCCGCTACATCGGCGCGGCGGCCACCGGCGTCGACCCGGAGGCCCGGCGCATCTTCCTCGAGGGCCGGCCCCCGATCCCCTACGACACCGCGTCGTTCGACGTCGGATCGACGGTGGCCGGTCTCGACCTGCCCGGCGTGCGTGCCCACGCGTTTCCCACGCGCCCCATCGGCCACTTCGTCCGCGCCGTTGACGACCTCCTGGCCCGGGCCCGCGGCCGGCCCTCCTTCCGGCTGGCCGTCGTCGGGGGAGGGGCGGGCGGAGTGGAGCTGGCCTTCGCGTTCGAGGCCCGGCTCCGGAAGGAAGGGGTGGGGACCGTCGCGATCCATCTGATCGAGGCCGGCCCGCAGATCCTCCCCGGATATCCGGCGGCCGGGGTGGCGCGCGTCGAGGCCAGCGCGCGGCGGCGCGGCATCTCCATCCGCGTCCGGAGCCGGGTGGCCGCCGTTCACGCCGATTCCCTGGTCCTCGAGGGGGGCCAGGGGCTCGCCTGCGACGCCGTGGTGTGGGTGGTGGGGGCGGCCAGCCTGCCGATCTTTCGCGGCTCCGGCCTCGCGGTTGACGCGCAGGGATTCGTCCGGGTCCGGCCGACCCTGCAAACCCTCGATCACGACAACCTCTTCGCGGTGGGGGACTGTGCCTGCTTCGGCGAGCCTCCGGGCCTCCCCAAGGCCGGCGTTTTCGCGGTGCGTCAGGGACCGGTGCTGGCGCGGAACCTGCGCGCTCGCGCCGCCGGCGGGCGGCTCGAGGCCTACCGGCCGCAGCGGGACTTCCTCTCCCTGCTGAACCTCGGGGATGGGCGCGCCATCGGGACGAAGTGGGGGGCCGGCTTCGAGGGCGCCTGGGTGTTCCGGCTCAAGGACTGGATCGATCGGCGATTCATGACGCGGTTTCAGGTGCTGACCGATGGCGGGGACGTCATGCCTGCGTTCACGCGAGCGCCGAGCATGGGAGCGCTCGACATGCCGTGCGGAGGATGCGCGGCGAAGGTCGGCGAGTCGGTGCTCTCGCGCGCCCTCGAGCGGCTCGGGGTCCGGGCGGACCCCGCCGTCGTCATGGGTCTCGAGGCCCCGGACGACGCCGCCGCCATCGTGACCGACCGTGGCGAGATCGTGGCGTCCACCATCGACGGGTTCCGCGCGTTCACCGACGATCCCTACCTGGTCGGGCGCGTGGCGGCCGTGAACGCGGCGAGCGACCTCTGGGCCAAGGGCGTGGCGCCGCGGTTCGCCCTCGCCCAGGTCTCGGTTCCGGACGGCGATCCCGGTGAGGCCGAAGAGGTCCTCTACCAGGCCCTCGCGGGCGCGCGCGCCGCCTTCGACCCCGAGGGCATCGCGCTGCTCGGAGGCCATACCACGAGCAGCGCGGAGCTTGCCGTGGGCTTCGCCGTCCACGGCCTCGCGACGTCCGCGGACGCGCTGGTCCGCAAGGGCGGCCTGGCCCCCGGAGATCGGCTGATCCTCACCAAGCCATTGGGAACCGGCGTGCTCTTCCACGCGGACATGCGGGGGCTGGCGCGCGGGGAGTGGATGGACGCCGCCATCGCCTCCATGGTCCGGACCAATGCCGCGGCCTCGCGCGTCATGCTGGAGTCGAGGGCGTCGGCGTCGACCGACGTGAGCGGGTTCGGGCTCGCCGGTCACCTCGGGGAGATGCTGCGCGCCAGCAAGGCGTCGGCGGTGATCGAGCTGGCCGCGGTCCCGTTGCTCCCGGGAGCGCGCGAGCTCCTGGCCCGCGGGCTGCGGAGCACGTTCCACCCGGAGAACGCGCGGGCGCGCCGGGCCCTCGCCGTCGCGCCCGGGGCGGCCGCGCGTTCGGAGCTCGACATCCTGTTCGATCCGCAGACATCGGGCGGGCTCCTCTTCGCCGTCCCCGCCGAGCGTGCGGCGGCCGCGGTCGACGCCCTGCGCGCCCGTGGCGATCGCGCTGCCGATGTCATCGGCGAGGTCTGGCCGCCTCGCCCGGATGCCGCGCTGTTCGAGGTCGCGTGACGGGGCGGTCGACCCGGGGCATCGACGCGATCGGGCGCCGCGGCGAGGGCATTGCCGAGCGTGGCGAGGGAGAGCGGCGCGGCCCGGGACACCACGGCGCCCGGCGCCTCGTCGAGCCCGCGGCCCCGCGCGAACCAGGCGAGCCGCCGGGCCGCGGATCCGTCGGACATCCCCCGCGTCACATCCGGACGGCGGCGGAGCGGAGCTTGAGGTACTGCACCCCGGGCCGGATGGTCCGGTCCCACGCCTCGACCGCGTCGGCCTCCCCGAACTGCCGGAGCGTCTCGAGCAGCGCTTCCGCGAAATCGTCGAACTGCTTGCCGGTGAGCCCCAGGCGCGCGTGGCGCCGAGCGATGCCGGTCAGGGCCGTCGGCTCCGTCATGTCCATGTCGGCGAAGTTCAGGAGGTAGTGCAGGGCGGAGTCGAGCTTGGCGTACTGCTCCGCCATGTCCAGGGCGGCGAACATCGGCTGGGCCTCCGGGCAGCGCGCGAAGAGCTGTCGATAGAAGGCCGCGTAGAACGCGGGTTTTCCCGCGCAGACCCGGGAGTAGCTCTTCTTGGCCAGGACGACGTCGGCGGGCTCCAGGTGGGCGAGGGCGTGGTGGACGTCGGCCAGCCGGGCGAAGCGCTGGGCCGGATCCTTCCGCAGCATCCGGAAGATGACGCCCCGGAGGCGGGACTGGTCGCGCTGCCAGGGGCCCGCGAAGGAGCCTGGGTCATCGTAGAACCGCCGCTTCGCCTCGAGGTCCGCGAGCCGGGTCACCGTCACCGGAGGCCGGCCCTCCAGCATCTCCAGGGCGATCAGGCCGATCGCGTACTGGTCGGACTGCTCGGTGTACGGCTGGCCCTCGTACTGCTCCGGCGCCAGGTACGTCGCCTCCGCCGCATCGCGGGGAAAGCGGCCGGGCATCTCGTCGGACTGCGACAGGTGGCTCGAGATGGCGATCGCCTGGAGGCGGAGCATCGGCTCCGGCGAGGCCGCCTCGTCGTAGAACACGTTGTGCGAGGCGATCAAGCCGTAGCGGAGCCCGCGCCGATGGTACTCCTGCAGGCCGAGGGCGAGCCTCTGGATGAGCCGCGTCACCTGGTTCGGGGGAAAGGGCTTGCCGGTCTTCGCCAGGTGCTGGGCGAGCGTGGGGGCGTCGGTGTAGTCCGACACCAGGAGCTGCGGCTCCTCGTCGAGCGCACAGTGCCGGAGCTTGAG
>DATKEI010000150.1:0-18132 GCA_035544455.1 Binatia bacterium
CAGGACCCTGCGCTCGGGGCTCTCGTTCGATTCGGTGACCCGGCTACAGACCCGATACCGCCTGATATACGGCCTCATCGGCCTGATCATGCTGGTGACGCTGGTCGCCCGGTAGTGTGCTGAGTCAGACATGTGCCGACACAGCGCCGGGCGGGTGGGGGCCCTCCCCGCGGGACACGCCTGTAACGCGGGAACGTCGCCGGCACTCAACGGGGCCACGAGATGGGTGGTGGGTGGCTTCGGCCATCCGCCGAAAATACGGTCCCGCGGGGAGGACCCCCACCCCACCCGGCGCCCCGAATCCACGACCTTCTGACTCGGGACGGTAGCGCCCGGGCGGCAGGGCGGCCCGGACATGGACGCCGCCGGCCCCGGGCGTCACCGGACCCGCGATCCCCGGCGCCAGCGGGCCGATCACGGGAGGCTCAGTCGAAGAAGCGATACCGGATGATGTGGCCGAGCGCGGCCACCCCGTCGCGCCACGTGATCTTCTTCCCCTCCTGGTAGGTCCGCCCGTAGTAGCGGATGGGCACCTCGTACACCCGGCAGCCGAGGCGGGCGACCTTGACGGTGACCTCAGGCTCGAAGCCGAAGCGATCCGACTTGAGCGTGATCCGGCTCAGCACTTCCCGGCGGAAGACCTTGTATCCCACCTCCATGTCGTTGACGTTGAGGCCGGTGAGCAGGTTGGTGAGCAGGGTCAGCGCCCGGTTGGCCGAGTAGTGCCAGAAGTACAGCACGCGGTGAGGCCCGCCGTGAAAGCGGTTGCCGAACACGACGTCGGCCTGGTCCTCGAGGATAGGCTCGAGCAGGTTCGGATAGTCGCGCGGATCGTACTCGAAGTCCGCGTCCTGGATCAGCACGATGTCCCCGGTGGCGTGGGCGAGTCCCGACCGGATGGCCGCGCCCTTGCCCCGGTTCTGCTCGTGGGTGATCAGCTTGATATCGCCGGGGGCGAGGGACATCACCTCCTCCAGGATGCGCCGGCTCCCGTCGGTGGAGCAGTCGTCCACCACCACGATCTCCTTGCGCAGGTCCACCGGCGCCTTCAGCACGCGCCGGATCGTCTCGGCGATCGTCCGCGCCTCGTTGTAAACCGGGATCACCACCGATAGTGTCGTGGCCATCACGCCCCGCAACCCCCTCGACCACCTCTCCCCTCGCGACGCTCCCCGCGCGAGGGTGAGCCCGGCAGGCGCCGCTGCGCGCTTCCCGGGGAAGCGGCCGCCACGATGCCGGCTGATGGTACACCAGCGCCGTGAGGCGAAAGTCCGTCGACTCACGGCGGCTGAATCCGCTTGGTCTCTTGCTCCTCGATCCGCGCGTTGAGTAGGATTGGTGTTATGACCGACCTGGCCGGGGGACCGATGGCTTCACGGGATGACTGGATCGTCGTGGCGGGCGCCGGCGGCTTCATCGGGGGACACCTGATGGGGGACCTGGTGCGCCAGGGGTACCGGCATCTCCGCGCGGTGGACATCAAGCCGCTGGACCGCTGGTACCAGCGCTTCCCCGAGGCGGAGAACCTGGTCCTCGACCTCTCCGACCGCGCGAGCTGCGACGCCGCCGTGCGCAACGCCGCCGCCGTGTACAACCTGGCCGCCGACATGGGGGGCATGGGGTTCATCGAGAGCCACAAGGCGCTCTGCATGCTGAGTGTGCTCATCAACACCCACCTCGTGCTGGCCGCGCGCGACGCCGGCGTGGCGCGCTTCTTCTTCGCGTCGTCGGCCTGCGTGTACGCGCACGACAAGCAGGTCGACCCCGCGGTCGAGGGGCTGGCCGAGGAGGACGCCTATCCGGCAATGCCCGAGGACGGCTACGGATGGGAGAAGCTGTTCAGCGAGCGCATGTGCCGGCACTTCGCCGAGGACTTCGGGCTGACGACCCGCGTGGCGCGATACCACAACGTCTACGGGCCGCTCGGCACCTACGATGGCGGCCGGGAGAAGGCGCCCGCCGCCATCTGCCGCAAGGTGGCGATGGCCACGCTCGCCGGCCGGCACGAGATCGAGATCTGGGGCTCGGGCGAGCAGACGCGAAGCTTCACCTACATCGACGACTGCGTCCACGGGACGCTGGCCATCATGGCGAGCCCGGACATCGCGTTCCCGATCAATCTCGGCAGCAGCGAGAAGGTCACGATCAACCAGCTCGTCGACATCGTCGAGGCGATCGCGGACGTGCGGCTCAAGCGCCGGTACGACCTGTCCGCCCCGAAGGGCGTCAACGGGCGCAACAGCGACAACACGCGCATCAAGCAGCTCCTCGGATGGGAGCCCTCCATCCCGCTGCGGGTCGGCATGGAGCGGACGTACCGCTGGATCCACGACGAGCTGAGGAGCGGGCGATCGAAGGATACCGTGGTCAACCGGGCGTGATCCGCCCCCCGCCACCCCCGCGGACGCCGCGCCGCGGTGCCCGCGGGATGGCGGCGAGCGCCGGTCCCGTTCGCGCCAGAGGACTCGAAGGCGGCCGGGGCTGCGACCACGCGGGCGGCGGGCGCGCTCGTCCCGCGCGGCGGACATCATCCGGATGCGTTCACGCGATCGAAGCCCGCGCGATGGCATGAGGGCCAGGAACGGCGCCGACGACGACCTCCCGCTGGTGACGGTGGTGACGCCGTCCTTCAACCAGAGGCGCTTCATCCGGGAGACGATCGACAGCGTGCTCGGCCAGGGGTACCCCGCCATCGAGTACCTGGTGATGGACGGGGGCTCGACCGACGGGACCGTCGACGTGCTCAAGGACTACGGGGAGCGGATCGCATGGGTCTCCGAGCCCGACGGAGGACAGTCCGCGGCCATCAACAAGGGGTGGCGCCAGGCCCGGGGAACGGTGCTCGCCTACCTGAACTCCGACGACACCTATCTGCCCGGGGCGGTGGAGCGCGCGGTGGCGGCCCTCCGCCAGCAGCCCGAGGTCGACGTGGTGTACGGCGAGGGATACCACGTCGACGTCGCCGGCCGCATCCTCGACCGGTACCCGACGGAGCCATTCAGCCCCGAGCGTCTCGCCGAGGCCTGCTTCATCTGCCAGCCCACCGTGTTCATCCGCCGGCCCGCGGCGGAGCGGGTGGGCTACCTGGACGAGTCACTGCAGTTCTGCATGGACTACGACCTCTGGATCCGCCTCGCTTGCGTGGCCCGCTTTGCCCACGTGCCGGAATACCTGGCCACCAGCCGCCTGCACCCTGACAACAAGACGCTCTCCCAGAGCGCACGCGTCCATGCGGAGATCCTGCGCGTGGTGTGGCGGCACTTCGGGCACGTCCCGCCGAGCTGGGTGTACGCGTACGCGAACGCCGTGCTCGGCCCGCGCCGGCCGACGACGGCGTGGGCGGCCACGCGCTTCACGGCCAGGCTGATCGCCCTGACCGGCGTCACGCTCGTGCGCTACAACCGGCGGATACCCCTGTCCGCGCTGGCCCGGTGGCCCGGGCTGTTCCGCTGGGCCTGGCGGCGCCGGCGCTGCCGGCGCTGATCCGTTCGCCGCGCCGGCCGCCGCTGACGTCCTGAGCCGTCCCTCGGCGCGGCCGCCGCGAACCCGAGCTCCGGGGGCGCGCGCGGCCGGTATCGCGCCATCGTCGCGGACCAGGGTATACTCGAGGCCGCTGGCGCCGCGCGGTGTGCGGCGCCGCCCGCTCCATGCCCATCGCCATCGACCTCTACAGCGACACCGTGACGCGGCCCACGCACGAGATGCGCCGCTTCATGTGCGCGGCCGAGGTGGGCGACGAGCAGAAGGGCGAGGATCCCACCGTGAACCTGCTGCAAGACATGGTGGCCGACCTCCTGGGCATGGAGGCCGCCCTGTTTCTCCCGTCGGGAACGATGTGCAACGAGATCGCCATCCGGGTGCACTGCCGGCCCGGCGACGAGATGCTGGCGCACCACACCGCCCATCCCATCCACTTCGAGGGGGGTGGCCCCGCCGCCCTCGCCGGCGTCAACGTCCAGGCACTCCCCGGGCCTCGCGGTCAGTACGACGCGGAGACCGTCCGCGCGGCGATCCGGCCGGACAGCCGGTACATGCCGAGGAGCCGCTTGCTGTGGGTCGAGCAGACCAGCAATCTCGGCGGCGGGTCGGTCTGGCCGCTGGCAAGCGTCCACGCCGTCACCGGGGTGGCGCGCGATCAGGGGCTCGTCGCCCACATGGATGGGGCCCGGCTCATGAACGCGGTGGTCGCCTCCGGGATCCCGGCCCGGGAGTGGGCGGCGCCGTTCGACTCCGCGTGGATCGACTTCACGAAGGGCCTGGGGGCCCCGGTGGGCGCGGCGCTCGCCGGCTCCCGCGATTTCATCCGGACCGCGTGGCGGCTCAAGCAGCAGATGGGCGGAGCCATGCGGCAGGCCGGCATCATCGCGGCCGGAGGCATCCACGCTCTGCGCCATCACGTGGACCGCCTCGCCGACGACCATGCCAACGCCCGGCGCCTGGCCACGGGTCTGGCCGCCCTGCCCGGCGTCAAGCTCGACCCCGGGGGGGTGGAGACCAATCTCGTCTTCTTCGAGGTGACGGGCGCGGCGGACGCGGAGGCGGTCGTCGATCGGCTCCTCGCCCACGGCGTCCGGATGGGGGCGATGGGCCCCCGGACGATCCGCGCCGTCACCCACCTGGATGTGGACGCGGCCCAGATCGACCGCGCCCTCGAAGCGGCCCGCGCCGTGCTCGGGAACGGACGGGGATGAACCCGCCCGCGCCGACCGGTACGAGCGCCAGTTCTCGACTCGGCTAGCCGGCGGCGGCCGCTTCTTTCTTCCGGCGGCCGCGACCCGCGGCCGCCCCTGCCTCGCCCTCGCCGCGCGGCGACTTCCGTCCCGGGGCCTTCTTGCCCTTCTCGCGCGGTACCGCCGGGCGGTCGACGAGCTCGAGCAGCACCATGGGCGCCCGGTCCCCTGGTCGCGATCCCGCTCTCAAGATCCGCGTGTACCCGCCCCGCCGGTCCGCGTAGCGGGCGGCGATGGTGTCGAAGAGCTTGCGCACCACCACTGTGTCCGGAACCATGGTCAGCACCTGCCGGCGCGCGTGCAGCGACTCGCGCTTGGCGAGGGTGATCATGTTATCGGCGAGACCCCGGACCGCCTTCGCCTTGGCCTCGGTGGTCAGGATCCGCTCGTGCTGGAACAGGGCGACGAGCAGGTTCCGGAACAGCGCCCAGCGGTGGGCGGTGACACGCCCCAGCTTGAAGCCGGCCCGTCCGTGCCTCATCGACTCTCTCCGCGCCCCAGCGCTCCCAGGAGGTCGGGGTCGATCCGCATGCCGAGGGAGAGGCCCAGGCCGGCGAGCGCCGCCTTGATCTCCTCGATGGACTTGTCACCCATGTTCTTCACCTGCTCGAGGTCCTCGTCGGTCTTCTGGACGAGGTCGGCCACGGTGAGGATCTCCGCGTTCTTCAGGGCATTGATGGCACGGGCGGGCAGGGCCGGCGCCAGCTCCTCGAGCGCGCGCCCCAGACTCTCCTGCAGAAACGCCTCCGAGGCCGCCTCCACCTCCTCGTCCTCGTCGGGGCCCGCGGCGGGGGCGAGGAGGGCGAAGTGCTCGCGCATGTGGGCGGCGGCGCGCATCAGCGCCTCGTCGGGCGACACCGCCCCGTTGGTCCAGATCTCGAGGATGAGCTTCTCGTAGTCCGTGATCTTGCCGAGGCGCGCGGGCTCGACCTCGTACGCCACGCGCTGGATTGGCGAGTAGGCGGTGTCGAGGGGGATGGCCCCGGGCGGCACGGAACCAGCCGGGTGCCGGTCGGCGGCCACGTAGCCGCGCCCGATCCCGATGCCCAGCTCCATCCCGATGGTCGATCCTGCCCCCAGGGTGGCAATGTGGAGCTCGGGGTTGAGCACCTCGAGCGAGGTGCCCTCCGACACGTCGGCGCCCGTGACCGGCTTCGGCCCGCGCGCGTCGAGGCGCGCGGTGAGCGCCTCGCCCGACGGCACGTTGACGGCCAGCTTCTTCAGGTTGAGGAGGACGTTCTCCGTGTCCTCCTCCACGCCCGAGAGCGGCTGCGCGCGATCGGCCAGGCCGTCGACCTTCACCCACAGGACGGCGGCGCCCGCCACGATCGAGAGCAGGGTCCGCCGCAGGGAGTGCCCCACCGTGAGCGCGTAGCCCTTCTCGAAGGGCTCCGCCGTGAGCCTCCCGTAGCGGTCGGAGCGGATCTCCCACTCGATGTTCTTCGGCTTCTGGAACGGAATCCTGGCCATGCCTTCCCTTCTTCCTGCTCCGGGGTGCGGTCCCGGGGCCTACTTCGAGAACAGCTCGACGATCAGCTGCTCCTGCACGGGGATCTGGATATCCTCGCGCAGCGGCAGCCCCCGCACCAGTCCCCTCCGGGCCGCCGCGTCCAGCTCGAGCCAGGTCGGCACCGCCCCGCGACCGGCATTCATGTTGTCGGCCACGCGCTCCTGCATCTTGGAGCGCGTCCGCAGCTGGACAGTATCGCCCACCCGGACGATGAACGAGGGCACCGAAACCTTGTGGCCATTGACCTGGAAATGCCCGTGAGCCACCATCTGGCGCCCCTCGCGGCGCGAGGCGGCCATGCCCAGCCGGAACACCACGTTGTCCAGGCGCCGCTCCAGAAGCTTGAGCAGGTTCTCGCCGGTGACGCCCTTCTCACGCTCGGCCCGCTCGAAGTAGAGACGGAACTGGTTCTCGAGCACTCCGTAGATGTTCTTGGCCCGCTGCTTCTCGCGCAGCTGCACGCCGTAGGGCGTCAGCTTCGTGCGGGAGAGACCATGCTGCCCCGGCGGATAGTTGCGCCGTTCAATGGCGCACTTCTCGGTGAAGCACCGGGCTCCCTTCAGGAAGAGCTTGATCCCTTCCCGCCGACACTGACGGCACGCCGCCGCTCGATATCTCGCCACGTCTCCTCTCCTCCCCTACACGCGACGCCGCTTGGGGGGGCGGCAGCCGTTGTGCGGGATGGGCGTCACGTCCCGGATGGCCGTCACCTCGAGCCCCACCGCCTGCAGCGACCGGATCGCCGCCTCCCGGCCCGCCCCGGGGCCCTTCACGCAGACCTCGACCTGCTTGAGGCCGATGTCCATGGCCTTGCGGGCCGCGTTCTCGGCCGCGGTCTGGGCCGCGAAGGGCGTGCTCTTGCGCGAGCCCTTGAAGCCCACGCTTCCCGCGCTGGCCCACGAGATGACGTTGCCCATCTTGTCGGTGAGCGTCACGATGGTGTTGTTGAAGGTCGCCTGGACGTGCGCCACCCCCACCCGCACCTCCTTGCGCTCCCGCTTGCGCCCGCCCTTGCGCGGCGCCGCTGCCTTGTCGTCCGCCTCGGCCATGCTCGTTGCTCCTTGCCTGCCGCTACTTCCTGGGCCCCGCCGGCGCCGCCGCCACCGGCTTCTTCCTGATCATGACGCCCTTGCTCCGGCCTTTCCGGGTGCGGGCGTTGGTGTGCGTCCGCTGTCCGCGCACGGGGAGCCCGCGCCGGTGGCGGATCCCCCGGTAGCTTCCCACGTCCATGAGGCGCTTGATGTTCATGGCCACCTCGCGGCGCAGGTCGCCCTCCACCTTGAAATCGCGCTCGACGATCTCCCGGACGCGCGAGGTCTCCTCGTCCGACCAGCTCTTGACGCGCTTGTTCGGGTCCACGCGGGCGTCGGCGAAGATGCGTCGCGCCGAGGGAATCCCGATGCCGTAGATGTACTGCACCGCGATTGCGCCCCGCTTGTCCCGGGGCAGGTCCACGCCAGCGATTCGTGCCATGTCCTACCTCCCTGCCCCGCACGAGCGAAGCCTGTCGACCCCGGTCACCACGGGGTCAGCCCTGCCGCTGCTTGTGCCGCGGGTTCTTGCAGATGATGCGCACCGAACCCTGGCGGCGCACCACCTTGCAGTGCTCGCACCGCACCTTGATCGACGGTCGCACTTTCATGATCGTTGGCCCCGTTCTCCGCCCCCCGCCGACCGCGGCGCCGGCTGCTACTTGAACCGGTACGTGATCCGCCCGCGCGTGAGGTCGTACGGTGAAAGCTCCACCTTCACCTTGTCCCCCGGCAGGATCCGGATGAAGTTCATGCGCATCTTGCCCGAGACGTGGGCAAGCACGCGGTGGCCGTTCTCGAGCTCCACGCGGAACATTGCGTTGGGCAGCGGCTCCACCACCGTGCCCTCCACCTCGATCGCATCCTCTTTGGCCATGCGCCGTCACATCGCCGATTCGACTCGGGTGAGCACCTCCGGTCCGGCCTCGGTAATCGCGATGGTGTCCTCGAAGTGCGCGGCCAGGCTGCCGTCCTCCGTCACCGCCGTCCAGCGGTCGGCGAGGATGCGCACCTCGCAGGACCCCATCGTGACCATGGGCTCGATGGCCAGCACCATGCCCGCCCGCAGGATAGCGCCGCGACCGGCCTCGCCGAAGTTCGGAACCTGCGGATCCTCGTGGAGGGCCCGACCGATGCCGTGGCCCACGAAGGCCCGCACCACGGCAAAGCCGTGGCCCTCGCAATGGGTCTGGACCGCATGGGAGACATCCCCCAGGCGGTTGCCCGGACGGCACTGGACGATGGCCTTGTCCAGGCTCTCCCGGGTGACGTCGAGGAGCTCCTGCACCCGGGGCGGGACCGCTCCCACCGGCAGGGTGATGGCGCAGTCGGCGTAGTACCCCTCCACGATACACCCGAGGTCGAGACCGATGACGTCGCCCTCCGCGAGCTTCCGCTTCAGGGAGGGGATCCCGTGCACGACCTCCTCGTTGATCGAGGTGCACACCGTGGCCGGAAAGCCGCGGTATCCCTTGAAGGCGGGCCTGGTCCCGCGGGCGCGAAGAAAGCTCTCGACCTCGACATCGATCTCCTTCGTCGAGATGCCGGCCCGAACGAGGCCGCGCAGCAGGTCCTTGACCTCGGCCAGGATGCGGCCGGCCGCGCGCATGTGCCCGATCTCGCGGGCCGACTTCAGGACGATCACGCCTTCACCGCCCCGGGCAGCGCCCGCTTGATCTCGGCCGCCACCTGCGCCACCGCCCCCTCGCCGGGGACGCAGGCGAGCTGGCCCCGCGAGCGGTAGTAGGCCAGCAGGGGCGCGGTCTGGCTCTGGTACACGTCGAGCCTCCGGGCCACCGCCACCTCCGCGTCGTCCTCGCGCTGGTAGAGCTCTCCGCCGCACCCGTCGCAGCGCCCGGCCGTCCGGGGCGGAGCCGAGATCAGGTGGTAGGTCGCTCCGCAGGTCCGACAGACGCGCCGACCCGTCAGCCGCCGGAGCAACTCGGGGCGCGTCACGTCCAGGAAGATCACACGGTCCAGCCCGAGGCCGCGCGCGGCCAGGAGGCGGTCGAGCGCCTCGGCCTGGGCCGCCGTCCGGGGGAAGCCGTCGAGAACGAATCCCCCGCGGGCGTCCGGGCGCGTCAGACGATCGGCCACGAGCCCGATGACGACCTCGTCCGGGACGAGGCCGCCCGAGTCCATGTACCGCCTGGCCTCGAGGCCAAGGGGCGTGCCCTGGGCCAGCGCCTCCCGCAGCATGTCCCCGGTGGCGACATGAGCCACGCTCCACGTCTCGGCGAGCTGGCGCGCCTGCGTGCCCTTGCCCGCCCCGGGCGGACCGAGGAAGATCGCCCGCATGCTCAGGCCCGCGCCCGGGCCCGCTTGCGGAGGAAGCCCTCGTAGTTCCGCATCAGGAGGTGGGACTCCATCTGCCGCACGGTGTCGAGAGCCACGCCGACCACGATGAGCAGGCTGGTGCCGCCAAAGTAGAACGGCGTGTTGAACCAGCGGATCAGGAAGTCCGGAAGCACGGAGATCAGGGCCAGGAAGATGGCCCCGGGCAGCGTGATCCGGGTCAGCACCCTGTCGATGTACTCGGACGTCTTCTTGCCCGGGCGGACGCCGGGAATGAACCCGCCGTACTTCTTCATGTTGTCGGCGAGGTCCACCGGATTGAACACGATGGCCGTGTAGAAGTACGCGAAGAAGATGATCAGGGCACAGTAGAGGACGGTGTAGGTGAACTGCCCGGGCGAGAGGGCATCGGAGATCACCTGCATCCACGGGTGGTCGATGAAGCGGGTCATGGTCGCCGGGAACAGGATCAGCGACGACGCGAAGATGACCGGGATCACGCCCGCGGTGTTGATGCGGAGCGGGATGTGCGTCGACTGGCCTCCGTAGACACGCCGGCCCACGACCCGCTTGGCGTACTGGACCGGGATCTTGCGCTGGCCCTCCTGCATCACGATGACCGCCGCCGTCACCGCCAGCATCATGAGGATGAGCCCGATGAACACGAACACCTTCAGCTCGCCAGTGATGAGGAGGGTGTACGACGAAACGATGGCGGACGGCAGCCGCACCACGATGCCCGCGAAGATGATGAGCGAGATCCCGTTGCCGATGCCCTTCTCCGAGATCTGCTCGCCCAGCCACATGATCAGGGCCGTCCCCGTGGTCAGGGTGATCATGGTGAGCAGCCGGAAGGCCCATCCCGGGTCCGGTACGATGGCGATCCCGTCCGGGCTCCGCATCCCCTCCAGGCCCACCGCGATGCCGAAGGCCTGGACGAGGGACAGCCCGATGGTCCCGTACCGGGTGTACTGGGTGATCTTCTTCTTCCCGGCCTCGCCCTCCTTGGCCAGCCGCTCGAGGGTCGGGATCACCACGGTCAGGAGCTGCAGGATGATGGACGCCGAGATGTACGGCATGATCCCCAGCGCGAACACCGTGAGGCGCCGGAGGTTGCCCCCGGAGAAGAGGTCCACCATCCCGAGCAGGGTGCCCTGGACCTGGTCGAAGAACTGGGCGAGGGCCATCCCGTCGATGCCGGGGGTGGGCACGTGGGCGCCCAGCCGGTAGGCCGCGAGCAGACCCAGCGTGATCAGCACTCGCCGCTTCAGCTCCGGGATCTTGCCGATGTTCCCGAAGCTCTGGAGCGCCTCCATCATGCCGGCGGCACCTCGACGCGGCCGCCCGCGGCCTCGACCTTCTGCCGTGCCGCCGCGCTGATCCGGTCGACCCGGACGGTGAGGGCATGGGCCAGGTCGCCATTGGCGAGGATCTTCACCGCCTTCCGCTCCGACTTCTTGACGAGCCTGGCCGCGATGAGCGCATCCGCATCCACCACGCTGCCGGCGACGAACCGCGCCGCGAGCGTGCCGAGGTTCACCACCGCGTGCTCGGTCTTCCCGCCGTGGGGCACGAAGCCGCGCTTGGGCAGGCGGCGGTAGAGCGGCATCTGGCCGCCCTCGAAGCCGGGGGACGATCCCCCGCCCGAGCGAGCCCGCTGGCCCTTGTGCCCCTTCCCCGACGTCTTTCCGCTCCCCGACGCCCGGCCCCGCCCGACGCGCCGCCGCCGCTTCGTCGAGCCCGGTGCGGGCCTGAGGTCTTCGATCTTCATGCCGCCTCCACCTTCAGACAGAACCCCACCGCCTTGATCATGCCCCGGACGGTCGGGGTGTCGTCGTGTTCCACCGCCTGCCGGATGCGCCGGAGGCCCAGCGCCTTCACCGTCGCCTCCTGCTTCGGGCTCAGCCCGATCAGGCTTCGCACCAGGGTGACTCTAACCTTCCCGGGCGCCACCGTGGGCCTCCTGCGCGTCGCCGTCGATCGAGCGCCGGCGCACGGCATACGTCTCCTGGAGGTGGCGCAGTCGCCGGAAGGCGTCCAGCGTCGCCTTGAGGACGTTGTGCGGGTTGTTGGTCCCCAGCGTCTTGGTCAGGATATCCTGCACCCCCGCCGCCTCCAGCACCGGCCGGACCGCCCCTCCGGCGATGACCCCGGTGCCCTGGGCCGCGGGCCGAAGGTATACCCGGGCCGCGCCATAGTGCCCGGTGATCTCGCACGGGATCGTCGTGTCCCGGAGCGGCACCCACACCAGGTCCTTCTTGGCGTGCTCGACGGACTTCCGGATGGCCTCGGGAACCTCGCGGGCCTTGCCGAGCCCCACGCCGACGTGTCCCCTGCCGTCGCCGACGACCACCAGCGCCGTGAAGGAGAAACGCCGGCCACCCTTGACGACCTTCGCCACCCGGTTGATCGCCACCACCCGGTCGGTGAGGTCGAGCGAGGTCGGATCGATGCGTGCTTCAGGCACTCAGCGCCTCCATTTCTGCCTGATCCCCCATGGCTCCTCCGTCCGGTCCGCCGAATCGTTCATGCATGATCAGAACACCAGGCCGCCCGCCCGCGCTCCCTCGGCGAGGGCCTTGACCCGACCATGGTACTGATAGCCGCCTCGATCGAAGACCACGTGCTCGACGCCCCGGGCCCGCGCCCGCTCGGCCAGCAGCTCTCCGACGGCCCGCGCCGCCGCGACGTTGCCCGTCCGCGGCACGCGCTGGCGGAAATCCTTGGACCGGCTGTCGGCGGCCGCCATGGTCTTGCCGCTGGCGTCGTCGACGACCTGGGCGTAGATGTGGCCGAGACTTCTGAACACGACCAGCCGCGGCCGCTCGGAGGTCCCGATGACCTTGCGGCGAATCCGCAGGTGGCGGACGGTGCGACCGGGCAGCCGGCGCGTCATCAACATTACTTGGCCCCCGCCTTCTTGCCCACCTTGCGCCGCACCTGCTCCTCCGCGTACCGGATGCCCTTGCCCTTGTAGGGGTTGGGCTTGCGCAGGGCACGGATCTGGGCCGCCGTCTGCCCGAGCAGGGCCTTGTCGGCCCCCCGCAGCGTGATCGACACCTGGCGCTCGACCTCGGCCTGGATGCCCTCCGGCAGCGGAAAGACCACCGGGTGCGAGTAGCCCAGGGAGAACTGGAGGTTCTTGCCCTGGAGCTGGGCCCGGTACCCGATGCCGACGATCTCCAGCTTGCGCTCGAAGCCGTCGTTGACCCCGTGCACCATGTTGGCGATGAGCGAGCGCGTCAGGCCGTGCAGGGCCCGCAAGGTCCGGGTCTCCGCCTCGCGAGCCACGGTCAGCGTCCCGCCGTCCACGGCCACCGCGAGCCCGGAGGGAACATCCTGCGCGAGCTTGCCCTTCGGCCCCTCGGCCCGGACGGTGCTGCCGTCCATGACGATCTTGACGCCCGCGGGGATCGGAACTGGCTTCCTGCCGACGCGAGACATGGCTCCTCCTACCACACGTACGCCAGGACCTCGCCACCGAGGCCCTGCTTGCGCACCTCGCGGTCGGTCATGACGCCGCGCGAGGTCGACAGGATGGCCACGCCCATGCCCCCCAGCACCGCCGGGATCCGGTCGCGGCTGACGTAGATCCGGCGACCCGGCTTGGAGACGCGAACGATGCCCGAGATGATCTTCTCGTTGCTGGCGCCATACTTGAGGTAGACGCGCAGCGTCCCCGACGTTGCGTCCTCGAGGAGACGGAAGCTCTTGATGAAGCCCTCTTCCTTCAGGATCTCCGTCACCCGCACCTTCAGCTTCGAGGCGGGAATGTCCACCTTCTCGTGCTCGGCGCGGCTGGCATTCCGGATGCGGGTCAGGAGATCGGCGACGGGATCGGTCATCATGGCGGGCGCCCTACCAGCTCGCCTTGATCACGCCCGGGACCTCGCCCTTGAGGGCGAACTCGCGGAAGCACAGGCGACACATCTGGAACTTGCGGAGATACCCGCGCGGCCGGCCGCACAGCTTGCAGCGCGAGTGCGCGCGCGTGGGGAACTTGGGCGTCGCCTGCGACTTCATGATCAGCGAGGTCTTGGCCATCTACGACTCCCTGAAGGGGACGCCCAGGTGGGTCAGGAGCGCCTTGGCCTCCTCGTCCGTACCGGCCGAGGTGACCACGATCACGTCCATGCCGCGCACCTTGTCCACCTTGTCGTACACGATCTCGGGGAAGATCATCTGCTCCTTCAGCCCCAGCGCAAAGTTGCCGCGGCCGTCGAAGGCCTTGGGGGGCACGCCCTTGAAATCCCGCACCCGCGGCAGGGCCACGTGGATGAGCCGGTCCAGGAACTCCCACATGCGGGCCTTGCGGAGCGTCACCTTGCAGCCGATCGGCGAGTTCTCGCGGAGCTTGAAGTTCGCGATGGACTTCTTGGCCCGCGTGACCACCGGCTTTTGCCCGCTGATTGCCTGCAGGTCGGCCACCGCGAAGTCCAGGACCTTGGGGTTCTCCTTGCCCTCGCCCACGCCCATGTTGATGACGATCTTCTCGAGCCGCGGGACCTGCATCGGGTTGTCGTAGCCCCGCTCCTTCATGAGAGCGGGAACCACCGCGCTCCGGTAACGATCCCGCAGCCGAGGCGGAATCTCCCCGGTCGGGCGCGCGCGCTCGGCCGGTGCGGCAGCGGCCGCGGGGGCGGGGGCCTGCCCCTTGCCCCCCGTCTTCTTGGCCGCCGGCGCCTTGCCGCCCGCGGGCGCCTTCGGGGCCTTGTCCGGCTTCTTCGCGTCAGCCATGGTCACGTCCTGTCGATCATCTCGCCGGACCG
Source organism: Binatia bacterium (assembly GCA_035544455.1). Taxonomy (GTDB): domain Bacteria; phylum Methylomirabilota; class Methylomirabilia; order Rokubacteriales; family CSP1-6; genus DATKEI01. The sequence continues at coordinate 14,336 of DATKEI010000150.1, forward strand.
CCGCGCCACCCGCGCCTTGCGTCCGTCGGCGAGCACGCGCACGCCGACACGGGTCGGGCGGTCGCCGCGAGGATCCACCACCATCACGTTGGAGATGTGGATCGACCCCTCCCGCTCGATGATGCCACCCTGGCGGAGCTGCTGGGTCGGCCGCTGATGCTTCTTCATCATGTTGAGATGCTCGACGACGACGCGGTCCTTGTCGGGCAGCACGCGGAGCACCTTGCCGCGCTTGCCGCGCTCCTTGCCGGCCACCACCATCACCGTGTCGCCCTTCCGCACGTGCGCGCTGGCCATCGCCCGTCCTTTGCTGGAGTCCTCAGATCACTTCAGGAGCCAGCGAGATGATCTTGGTGAACTGGCGGTCGCGCAGCTCGCGCGCCACCGGACCGAAGATGCGGGTGCCCACCGGATTGTCATCGGCCTTGAGGAGCACGACCGCGTTCTTGTCGAAGCGGATGTACGAGCCGTCGCGGCGCCCGACCTCCTTGACCGTCCGCACCACCACCGCCCGCGCCACCTCGCCCTTCTTCACGGTGCCGTCGGGGATGGCCTCCTTCACCGCGACCATGACCACGTCCCCGAGGGAGGCGTAGCGCTTGTTGGAGCCGCCCATCACCCGGATGCACTGCGCCTTCTTCGCCCCGGAGTTGTCGGCCACGTCGACCATCGTCCTCGGCTGGATCATCGCACCCGTCCCGTCATGACGCGCGGGTGAGGATCTCGCGGATCCGCCACCGCTTCTCCTTCGACACCGGGCGCGTCTCCTCGATGAGCACGCGGTCCCCCGTTCGGCTGACATTGCCCTCGTCGTGGGCCTTGAACCGCTTGGCCCGCCGGATCACCCGCTGGTAGCGGGGATGCCGGTAGACGCGCTCGATGAGGACCACCCGCGTCTTCGCCATCTTGTCGCTGACCACCACACCCTCGCGCGTCCGCTGCACCCGTCGCTCCTCTCGTTCCCCGTTCAGGCCGTGCGCCGGATGCCCAGCGCTCGCTCGCGGAGCACGGTGCGGGCGCGCGCCAGGTCCCGCCGGGCCTGGGCGACGCGCGCGGGGTTCTTGGCCACTCCCATGGCGAGCTGGAAACGGAGGTTGAACAGCTCCTCCGTCAACTCACGCGTCTTCTGCTGCACCTCAGCGTCCGACATGTCACGCCACTTCGCGGGCTTCATGATGTCCCTGTCGCCCGCGGCGATGATTCGCCCGCAGGCGTTCGGCTCCTGATCGCCCCCGGCGAGCGGCCGCTCACAGCGCCCGCGCCCGGGTGATGAACTTGGTCTTGAGGCCGATCTTCTGGGCGGCCAGCCGGAACCCTTCCCGGGCCGTGACCTCGTCGACCCCCTCCATCTCGTAGAGGATGCGCCCGGGCTTGATCACGGCCACCCAGAACTCCGGGTTGCCCTTGCCCTTCCCCATGCGCGTCTCCGCCGGCTTCTTGGTCACCGGCTTGTCCGGGAAGATGCGGATGAAGATCTTGCCGCCGCGCTTGACGCTGCGGGCCAGCGACACGCGCGCCGCCTCGATCTGGCGGTTGGTGATCCAGCCCGGCTCGAGCGCCTTCAGCCCGAAATCGCCGAACGCCAGGGTCGATCCGCGCAGGGCCTTGCCCTTCATGCGCCCACGCTGGGCCTTGCGATACTTGACCCGCTTCGGCATCAGCATGGCGACATCTCGCCCCGTCGCACCGGGCTACGCCTCCGCGCGCTGGGTGGGCAGGACCTCGCCCTTGAAGATCCACACCTTGACCCCGATGACCCCGTAGGTCGTGTGGGCTTCGGCCAGCCCGTAGTCGATGTCGGCCCGGATCGTGTGCAGCGGGACCCGCCCATCCCGGTACCACTCGCGCCGGGCGATCTCGGCGCCGCCCAGCCGTCCCGCGCAGGCGATCCGGATGCCGTCGGCGCCCAGGCGGAGGGCGGAGGTCACCGCCTTCTTCATGGCGCGCCGGAAGGCCACGCGCTTCTGGAGCTGCAGGGCCACGTTCTCGGCCACGAGCTGGGCATCGAGCTCCGGGTGGACCACCTCTTCGATGTTGAGGTGGACCTCCTTGCCGGTGCGGGTCTGGATCTCGGTCTTGAGCTTCTCGACCTCGGCGCCCTTGCGCCCGATGATGATGCCGGGGCGCGCCGTGTGGATCGTGATGCGCGCCCGGTTCGCCGAGCGCTCGATGTCGATCCGTGAGATCCCCGCGTGGTAGAGCGAGGACTTGATGAAGCGCCGGATCTTCACGTCCTCGTGGAGCAGGCCGGCATAGCCCTTGGTCGCGAACCAGCGCGAGCTCCACGTGCGGGTGGACCCCAGTCGGAAGCCGATCGGATGCGTCTTCTGCCCCATGCGCTACCCCTTGGCCGCCCGGGCGGCCGGGCGGCCGACCTCGTCGGAGAGCTCGATGGTGAGGTGGCTCGTCTTGTGTCGGATGAAGAACGCCCGCCCCATCGCCCGCGGGGACACGCGCTTCATCGAGGGTCCGCGGTCCGCCACCGCCTTGACCACCCGCAAGTCGTCGAGATTCCGCACCTGGTGATTGTGCTCGGCGTTGGCGATCGCCGAGCGCAGCACCTTCTCGATGAGCCGGGCCGCCGCCTTGGGCGTGAGCTGGAGCGTGGCCAGCGCCTCCCCCACGGACTTGCCGCGGATGTGGCTCAGCACGAGCTGCGCCTTGCTGGCCGGGACCCGGATGAAGCGCGCTCTCGCCTGAGTACGCATGCGCTCAGGACTTGCCCGTCGGCGACGACGAGGCCTTCTCGGAGGCCCCGTGCGCCCGGAACGACCGGGTCAGGGCGAACTCCCCGAGCCGATGCCCCACCATGTTCTCCGTCACGTACACCGGGATGAACTTCCGGCCGTTGTGCACGGCCAGGGTGTGGCCGACAAACTCCGGCACGATCACGGAGCGCCGCGACCACGTCCGCAGCACTTTCTTCTGGCGGGCCCGATTCAGGTCCTCGACCCGGGCCAGGAGCCGCATCTCCACGAACGGGCCCTTCTTCAGCGAGCGTCCCATGGCCGTCCCCCTACTTCTTCTTCCGGCGCGTCACGATGTACCGGTCGGACGGCCGCGCGCCCCGCCGGGTCTTGTAGCCCTTGGTGGGCTTGCCCCACGGGGTCATCGGATGGTTGCCCTTGCCCTTGCCCTCGCCGCCGCCCATCGGGTGATCGACCGGGTTCATCACCGTGCCGCGCACGGTGGGCCGGAAGCCCTTCCAGCGCACCCGCCCCGCCTTGCCGACGGACACGTTCTCGTGGTCGAGGTTGCCGACCTGGCCGATGGTGGCGAGGCAGTCGAGCCGCACGCGCCGCACCTCGCCCGACGGCAGCTTGAGGTCGGCGTGGTCGCCTTCCTTGGCGAGGAGCTGGGCGAGCGTCCCCGCGCTCCGGCACATCTGACCGCCCTTGCCCGGCGTGAGCTCGACGTTGTGCACGAGGGTGCCGAGAGGGATGTTGCGAAGGGCGAGCGCGTTGCCGGGCAGGATGTCCGCCTGCGGCCCGGACATCACGATGTCACCCGGCTTGAGCCCGAGCGGCGCGATTGTGTACCGCTTCTCGCCGTCCCGGTAGTGGAGGAGCGCGATGCGCGCCGAGCGGTTCGGATCGTACTCGATGCCCGCCACCACCGCCGGAATGCCGAACTTCTCCCGCCGGAAGTCCACGTCGCGGAGCATGCGCTTGACCCCGCCGCCGCGATGCCGGACGGTGATGCGCCCGTAGTTGTTCCGGCCATTGCTGCGGTGGCGCTTGGCGGTGAGCAGGCTCTTCTCCGGCGTCTTCTTGGTGATGTCGTCGTTGGTGACGAAC
>DATKEI010000151.1:0-2756 GCA_035544455.1 Binatia bacterium
CTGCTGAAGATCCTCGCCGGTCTCGAGGCGCCCGACCGCGGCACGCGCTCCGTGCGCGGCGGGGTCCGCGTCGGCTACGTCCCCCAGGACCCCGTCTTCGCGCCGGGCGGCACGGTCGAGGACGTCCTCGTCGGGGCGCTCTCCGGCGTGGACGAGGCCGACCGGCCCGGGCGCCTGGCCCTCGCCCTCGGCCGCGGCGGCTTCGCCGATGGCCGCGCCGAGGTGGACACGTTGTCGGGGGGGTGGCGCAAGCGCCTGGCCATTGGCCAGGCGCTCGCCGCCGCCCCGGACATCCTGCTGCTCGACGAGCCCACCAACCACCTCGACGTCGACGGCATCCTCTGGCTCGAGGCAACGCTCCTCGAGGAGGCGCGCGCCTTCCTGGTGGTGAGCCACGACCGCTACTTCCTGGAACACGTGACCACCCGCATGGTGGAGCTGAACCGCATCTACGCGAGCGGGCTCTTCACCGCTGATGGCCGGTACAGCGACTTCCTCGCCCGCCGCGACGAGTTCCTGCGCGGGCAGGCCGCCTACGAGGATGCGCTGGCCAATACGGTCCGGCGCGAGATCGAGTGGCTCCGCCGGGGCGCCAAGGCCCGCTCCACCAAGGCGCGCGGGCGCATCAAGGAGGCGGGGCGGCTCATCGAGGAGCTGGATGACGCCCGGGCCCGCGGCCTCGTTCGCACCGCCGGCATCGACCTGGCCGCCTCGTCGCGACGGACGCGAAAGCTCCTGGTGGCGCGCGGGCTCGCGAAGTCGCTGGGCAGCACGCCCATCGTCCGCGCCCTCGACCTGGCCATCGGCCGCGGCACGCGGGTCGGCCTCATCGGCCCGAACGGCAGCGGCAAGACGACCCTGCTCAACCTCCTCGCCGGCGCCCTCGCCGCCGACGGAGGAGAGATCGAGCGCGCGGACGGCCTGCGCATCGTCCGGTTCGAGCAGCACCGTATGGGCCTCGATCCCGACCAGCCGCTCCGCCGGGCCCTCGCCCCCGAGTCGGACGCGATCGTGTTCCAGGGGCGGAGCGTCCACGTCGCGGCGTGGGCCAAGCGCTTCCTGTTTCGGCCGGAGCAGCTGGAGGTGCCGGTGGGCCGGCTCTCCGGGGGCGAGCAGGCCCGCATCCTCATCGCTCGCCTCATGCGCGAGCCCGCCGATCTCTTGATGCTCGATGAGCCCACCAACGACCTCGACATCCCGACCCTCGAGGTTCTGGAGGACAGCCTCGCCGAGTTCGAGGGCGGGCTGGTGCTCGTCACCCACGATCGCTTCATGCTCGAGCGCGTGTCCACCACCATCCTCGCCCTCGACGGCCAGGGTGGAGCGGAGGCATTTGCGGACTACGCGCAATGGGAAGCCGCCCGCGCCGGGCGCCCGGCCCCCGCGCGAGAGACCGCCGCCGCCACGCCCCGCGCGCGCCGCCGCACGAGGCGCCTCGCCTATCAGGAGCAGCGCGAGTGGAACGGCATGGAGCAGGCGATCCTGGAGGCGGAGACCGCGGCCGACCAGTGCCAGCGAGCCGTCGATGACCCGGCGATCGCCTCCGACCCCGCCGCCCTCCAGTCCCGGTACGCGGCCCTCGGCGCCGCCCGCGCCGCCGTCGACCGCCTCTATGCCCGGTGGGCGGAGCTGGAGGCGAAGCAGGCGTGAGCCGCGACCGAACGGCGGCGAGGCGAACACATGCCCTCGCGCGCGCCCGTCGGAGGGGTCACGCCGGTGTGCCACGGGTCCGCGGTGGCGCCGGTCTCACCAGAGAGACGCGGTGCGGCGCGCGTCAGCGCGGCAGGGCGCGCGCGGCGCTGAGGATCTCCTCCTCCGAGGGAAACTTCCCGATCCCGGCAACGCCTTCGGTGGCGCACTCGACGTTGGCCCAGCGGACGATGCCGTCGCGGTCGATCAGGAACTGGCCCTTGAGCTGCGGCCACTGCCGCTCCATGTCGGCCTTGTCGGTCTCGTTCTCCGCGTAGCCGTCCTGCTTCGCCATGGTCACGGCGGCCTCCGTGATGGTCAGCGGCTCGGGGAACTCGCCGTCCGGATTGATGCGTATCGTCTCGAGCGCCTGGACGAACTCCGGGGTCGCGGCCGGCTTCGGCAGACCGTACGCGCGGTGCGTGGACAGGTCCGGGTCGGAGGCCAGCCGAAGCCGGCTCGGCCGGTACTTGAAGTACAGCCGGGCATTCTCGACCGGGGTTGCCACGATCCCGAGCGACTCCACGCCAATGGCCTTGAGCTTGCCTTCGGTCTTCCCCATCTGGGCGATCGTCCGCCGGCAGAACGGGCACCAGAGACCGATGAACAAGGCGAGGAACAGGGGGCTGCGGCCCCGATAGTCGGCCAGCGCCACGGTCTCCTCCCGCTCCACGGCCGGGAGGGCGAAGTCGGGCGCGAGCTCGCCGGGGGCGATGGGTCGGCGGGATCCTGGCATGGTCATGTCGAGCTCCCTCGCGTGTCTGGCTCTCGTCTCAGCTCAGCAGAGAAACGGTAGCACCAACAGGGCATCGGGATCGAGCCCTGCCTGCTCGCACACCTCCCGGGCCTTCGACAGGTACTGCTCGGCGAGGGCCCGGTTCCCGGTATCGAGATACAAGGTGGCGAGCCCATCGGCAGGCCAGGACACTAGTGTCCCGAGTCAGAAGTTCGTGGACTCGCGGCGCCGGGTGGGGTGGGGGTCCTCCCCGCGGGACCGTATCTTCTGCGGATGGCCGAAGCCACCCACCACCCATCTCGTGGCCCCATTGAGTGCCGGTAGCGCTCCG
>DATKEI010000152.1:0-7569 GCA_035544455.1 Binatia bacterium
TCCGCGCGCTCGATCGGCTCGTCGCCGAGGTGGACGAACGGCCGTGAAGATCGAGGCGGTGGCCGACCGGTGCCAGGAGATCCTCGCCACCCTCTCGCACGTGATCGTGGGCAAGGCGGAGGTGCTCGAGCAGATCCTGGCCGGGATCCTCGCCAACGGCCACATCCTGATCGAGGACTATCCGGGGCTGGCCAAGACGCTCATCGCCCGGCTCGTGGCCCAGGCGCTGGGCCTTGGCTTCAAGCGCATCCAGTTCACCCCCGACCTCCTGCCGAGCGACATCACCGGCAGCTTTCTCTTCGACCAGCGGGAGGCCCGCTTCGAGTTCCGCCGGGGGCCGATCTTCACCCACCTCCTGCTCGCCGACGAGATCAACCGGGCCACCCCCAAGACGCAGAGCGCGCTGCTCGAGGCGATGCAGGAGGCGCAGGTCACCATCGAGGGCGAGCGCTTTCCGCTGGAGGCGCCGTTTCTGGTGATCGCCACCCAGAACCCCATTGAGCTCGAGGGCACCTATCCTCTGCCGGAGGCGCAGCTCGACCGCTTCCTGATGCGGCTACAGGTCGGCTACCCGAGCGCGGACGACGAGGTCGAGATCCTCGCCCGACGGCGGCGGCGCCGGGACGACGCCATTGCGGTAGCGCCGGTGCTGGCGCGGGCCGAGCTCCTGGCCATGCAGGCGAGCCTGGAGGATGTGCACGTGGCCGGCGTCACCGAGCGCTACATCGTGGCCCTCGTCCAGGCCACTCGCGCCGATCCGCGCGTCGCGCTCGGCGCCTCGCCGCGCGGCACCCTCGCGCTGCTGAAGCTGGCCCGGGCCCTGGCCGCGCTCCGCCGCCGCGACTTCGTCCTCCCCGACGACGTGAAGGCGATGGCCGTGCCCGCCCTCGCGCACCGCCTCGTCCTCAAGCCGGAGCTGTGGGCCTCGCGCCTTTCTCCGGCCCGGGTGGTGAGCGGCCTCCTCGGCGAGGTGCCCGCGCCCGGCCCGGACGCGCGGTGACGGAGCGGTTGACCCCGCTTGCCCTGTCGCTCCTCGCCGTGGCAGCGTGGGCGCTCGCCCTCGGCGTTCTGGCCGCTCGCCCCGAGCTGTTCGTGGCCGCCCTGCCGCTGCTCATTCCCCTCGGGGCGCTGGCCCGCCCGTCCCGCGCTCCGGACTACCGCCTGACGCACGAGGTATCGGCGACGAGTCTGTTCGAGCACGAGGCGGTGGCGGTGACGATCCTGGTGGAGGCGCGCTCGTCGATCGCCCTCATGGATGTGTTCGAGCCGCTGCCCGAGGGCGCCGCGCTCGCCGCCGGGCACAACCGGGCGGTGCTCACCCTGTCGCCCGGGGAGAAAGCGCGTCTTCGCTACGAGCTCCGCTGGCCGGGCCGCGGCGTGCGCGTGCTTGGCACCGTCCACGTCCGCGTGCGGGACACCTGGGGCCTCCGCGCCTGGGAGTGCTCGCATGGCGCCCAGACGCGCGTGCGCGTGTATCCCCACGTGGCCTCCGTCCGCAGCCTGCCGCGGCCGCGCCGCACCCGGGCCTCGGTAGGCGACCACGTCTCGCGCGGGCTCGGAGAGGGGCTGGAGCCCGGGGACATCCGGCCGTTCGCGCCCGGCGACCGGGTGAGACGCGTCAACTGGCCGGCCTCGCTGCGGCGCGGCGCGCTCCACGTCACGGAGCGCCAGCAGGAGCGCAGCGCCGACGTCGTGCTGATGCTCGACACGCTGGCCGAGGTGGGGCCGGCCGCCGGCACGACGCTCGACCTGAGCGTGCGGGCCGCGGCCGCCCTGGCCACGGCCTACCTCGGCCAGCGTGACCGCGTCGGCCTGATCGAGTACGGCGGGCTGATCCACTGGGTGCGGCCCGGCACGGGGCGGGCGCAGTACGAGCGGCTGGCCGACAGCTTGCTCCGGGCCCGCGTGGTCTTCACGTACGTGGCCAAGGACCTGGCCCTGGTGCCGCCCCGCGTGCTCCCGTCGCAGGCTCTGGTGATCGCGGTCACGCCCCTCCTCGACCCGCGCCTTGCCGCGGCCGCCACCGATCTTGCCGGGCGCGGCTTCGACGTCGTCGTCATCGCCGTCTCGCCGGTGGCGGTGACCCGGGCCGCCCTGCCGCGGTCGCCGGCCACGGATCTCGCCTGTCGCCTCTGGACCATCGAGCGCCGGGCGATGCTGGCCGACCTGCGCGGGCGCGGCCTCTGGGTCCTCGAGTGGAACCCGGCCGATCCCCTCGAGCAGGCCCTCGCCGCGACGCGGCGGCGCCGCCCGCCCTTGCCGGTCGCGGGATGATACGGGCCGTCGCCGCCCTCGCCGCGTGCGCTCTCTTCCTCGTGCCAGTGCTCACGGCCCCCGCGCGAGTCGTGGCGGCGGTGGCGGGGGCGGGGTTCGTCCTGGCCGGCGCGGGTGTCGTCGCCGGGTGGCCGCAGCTCGTCGCCGCGGCCGCGGCGATGTTCGTGCTCGCCTACGCCACGGCGCTGGCCCTTTCACCGGGGGGTGGGCACCTCGTGGCTGCCGCGGGCTTCGGCCTGTCCCTGCTCGTCCTGCTCCAGTCCGCCGATCTCGCGCGCGCGGCCCGCACGGCGAGCATCGGCCCCGGCGTCGCGCGCGCGCGGCTCGGCGCCTGGGCCGTCCTCGGCGGGGGGGCCCTCGCCGCGGCCATGCTCGGCACCGTGGCGGCCGGCGGGCTGGCCGGACTGGTTCCGCACGCGGTCGCCCCGCTCCTGACCGCGGCCGGAGCCCTCGGCGTGGTCCTGGCCCTCGGCGCCATCATGATCCACGGCAGCCGCGCCGCCCGGGCGTGGTGGGCGCGCTCCGGCGGCGCATGACGCCGGGCGATGCGCGCTGGAGCGCGCCCCTGGCGGGCGCGTCGCGGGCATCGACAGCGGGATGCCGTCTGCCGCCCGGGAACGATGGCGGTGCCGACCGCCCCCTGGCGTGCCGGCCTCGATCGCGCCGGCGCGCGGCAGCCGCGCCCCATCACGCCCGGACCCTCGAGGACGTTGGTCTTCCCCTGTCCCAGCCGGTGGGGGCGTCCCTTGGGGGACCCGCTCGTAGTTCGGAAATGTCCCCGCGATGAGCCGGCTGAGATCGAGCACCGTCGGGCCGCGGCGAGCGGGCGGGCGAGCGCGATCCTGGTCCGGCTCCGGGCGCCTACAGACTGTAGAAGGGGAACGGGCCGCCGAGCCCCGGCAGGTGATGGTCGCCCGCCGGCACCGCGGTGAGGTGCGCGGCAAGCTCCTGGCGGGCGGGTTCGCTCAGCAGGCACCGAACGCCGAGCGCCTTGGCCAACCCCTCCATGCGGAACACGAAGTTCACGTCCGAGCCGAACAGCCGATAGGTGCCCGAGGCCATGTGACCCCCGGTGAACGTGGTGCCGACGTGGAGCACCATGCGGAACGGCAGGGACGACGCGGTCTGGAGCTGGTGGAGCTCCCGGAGGGCCCGGGCCACCCGCCCCGCCGATTGCGGTGGCGTGGCCCAGAACGCGAAGAAGCCGTCGCCGAGGGGCTTGTCGATCACGCCTCCGCCGCGCTCGAGGATCGACCGGCACGCGTCCATCCACTCGGTGAACGCGCGGGCCATCTGGACCGGGCCGAGACGCTGGCCGATGCCGGTGCTGTCCTGGATGTCGACGACGAGGAGCCAGGCGGGCAGGGTGCGCACCTCGTGGACCGTGTCCTCGAGGTCGACCGGGTCCGCCCGGGCCGCGTTCCCGCCGGCCCGGGACCGGAAGGTCAGGACGTGCGAGCCGATGGCGATCTCGTCGCCGTCGCGCAGGCGCACGGCATGGTCGAGGCGGCGGCGATTGACGTAGGTGCCGTTGGCGCTGGCGAGGTCGATCACCCAGCACTCGCTGTTCTCGGCGATGCGAATGACCGCGTGATGGCGCGACACCGTCTCGTCGTGCAGGACGAGCTGGTTGCTGTGCGAGCGGCCGATCGAGCAGGTCCCCTCGATGGGCACGGCCTCACCCGACAGAAGCTCCAGCCACGATTCCGAAACGGCGGCCACTGACGCCTCCCCCCTATCCACTTAACCGAACTTCCACCGCGACACAACCGGCGCCGGCCGGCCGCGCCACCGCGGGGCGGCCCCCCGTTGTCGCCGCCGCGCCGGAGGCCCCGCGAGGAGGGGCCGGGGCCTTGACACCCGGTGGGGCGCCGCTAGAATCACCGCCAACCCCACACCCGGTCGACGTGTCAAGGCCGACGCGGACCACGGGAGGAGACTCCATGACGACCATGAGCCGACGGACCTTTGTCGGGAGCGCGGGAATGGCTGCGGCGGCCCTGGCCGGGGGGTGGCCTGACCCCGCCCGGGCCGACAAGCCCCTGAGCTTCTCGGGGTGGGTGTTCAAGCCCGACACCGTGAAGGACTACGTGACCTTCTACAACCAAAAGCACGGCGGCCAGGTCACGTACGAGGCCATCCCATGGGCGCAGTACCACCCCACCATGGAGACGCGGGCCTTCGCCGGCGAGACCGTCGACGTGATGTACTGCAACCACAACAACCGCGAGCGCTGGTACGAGAACGGCCTCATCCGTTCCGTGGACGACCTGCCGGGCACCGACGAGCTCAAGAAGAAGATGACGCCGGCCAACCTCGACAGCCTGAAGAGCAAGGACGGCACCAAGCTCCTCGGGCTCCCGTACTTCACCAGCCTGTTCATCCTCATCTACAACGAGCCCATGCTCCAGCAGGCCGGCATCAAGGCGCCGGCCCGGACCTGGGACGAGCTCGTCGAGCACTGCACCAAGCTCAAGCGCGACAAGGTCTCGGACACGCCGTACCTGCCCAACTGGAACAGTAGCCCGTCGGGGACGATGCCCCAGGTCATGACCGATTGCTTCTCGGAGGGGGCCAGCGTCTTCGACGCCCGGAACCAGCTCATCGTCGACCAGGAGCCCGGGGCGGCGCGGGCCATGGAGCGCGCGGCCCGGGTGTTCAAGGCGGAGCTGGTCAACCCCGAGGTGCTCACCAAGACGTCCTCGACCGACACCCACCGCCTCTTCTGGACGGGCCGCTACGCCTATCACACGAACCACTCCTACTACCTCAAGACGATCGCCGGCGAGCCCGAGAACTCCAAGCTCGCGCCCAAGAAGGCCAAGATGGCGATGTACCCCGGGACGGGCCAGACCTACATGTGGACCGACTCCTACGTGGTCAACGCCAAGAGCAAGGTCATGGAGGACGCGTGGAAGTTCACGCGGTTCCTCGGCGGAAACCTGAACGGCGACTGGTACGTGCAGCGGCAGTGGTGTCTCATCTCCGGCCTGGATAACCCGTATCCCGAGATGTACAACCACCCGGAGATCATCCAGTCCTACGACCGGTGGATCGACCTCAAGCTCCTGCGCGAGCAGTACAAGAAGGGCAAGGTCATCGCGGCGTACAAGGAGCCGTGGTACGGCGAGTACGACACCAAGGCGGTGCCCATCGTCCACAACATGATCCGGGGCACCGTGAGCGTCCCCAAGGGGCTCAAGGACATGGTCGCGCTGCAGAAGTCGCTGGCGTAGCGGGCGCGCTCTTCCGCTGCTGGGCCCGGTGGCCCGCGCGCAGACGCGCGCCGGGCCGCCGCACCTGGACCGGTCGCCGTGGCCATCGAGCCGAGTCGCACCACCGTTCCCGAGGGGATCCCGGGGTCCCTCCTCCCGTCTCGCCCGCGGTTCGCCGCGGTCCGCTTCGGCGAGGCCCCGTTTGCCTGGCTGCTCGTCTTGCCCGCCGTCCTCGGCGTCGGTCTCGTCGCCTTCTTCCCGCTGCTCTACTCGCTGTGGCTGAGCTTCACCGACGTGAACCTCTTGCGGATGACGGGCCCCGCCATCGAGCTGTTCGGGCTCCGCCTGCCCCTGTACCGGTTCGTCGGCGTGCAGAACTACGCCCGGGTGTTCGCGGATCCCCTGTACTGGGAGTCCCTGGGGCGGACAGTCTACTTTGTGGGCGCGTTCGTGGTGGAGGCCACCCTGGTGGGCCTCGGCATGGCCCTCGTCCTCCACGAGCGCTTCCCGGGCCGGCCGATCATGCGGAGCCTGCTGCTCGTGCCGTGGTCGCTCTCGCGGATCGTGGTCGGGCTGTTGTGGATCGGCCTGCTCGACTTCGAGTTCGGTGCCCTGAACGGCGTGCTCTGGAACGCGGGGCTGATCGAGCAGCACATCTCGTTCTTCAAGCACGGCTGGGGCGCGCTCAACGTGCTGGTCTCCGTCTACATGTGGAACCAGGCGCCGTTCGCGACCCTGCTGTTCCTGGCCGCCATGCAGTCCATCGCCGAGGACCTCTACAGCGCGGCCGAGGTGGACGGGGCCGGCTACTGGCAGCGCTTCTGGTACGTGACGCTGCCCGCCGTCCGGCCCATCCTGTTCCTGGTGCTCGTGCTGTGCACGGTGAACGGCTTCCTCATGCTCGACCTGATCTACATCCTCACCATGGGCGGCCCCGGCCACGAGACGACGACCGTGTCCTGGCTCGGGTACCAGACGAGCTTCACCTTCTTCAAGTTCGGACCGGGCACGGCCATCCTCTACACGTTGACCTTCCTGTGCCTGCTCCTGACGTTCATCTACCACCGGCTGATCCTGGCCCGCTTCGATCCGGAGGCGTGATGCCGGGCGAGCCCGTGCCACGGCCGGCTGACGCGCGAACCGTCGCGGGAGGAGGAGCGGAGGGCGCGTCCCTCCACCGCCGGATGTCCGGGGCGGCACGGCGGGAGGTGGGGCGCGGGCGGGCCCGGCGCGCGGGGAGCCGCCTCCTGCTCGTCGGCCTCGTGCTCCTGGTGGCGGGCTGGCTGATCGGGCCCTTCGTGTGGCTCTTCATCACCAGCGTCTCGTACCAGAAGAACCTCCTGGCCCGGCCCCTGTCGCTCATCCCGCCGGAGGTGACCCTCGACAACTACCGGATGATCCTGGGGCTCCTCCGCTTCCACGCCGAGGGCCAGGCCGCCAAGATCCTGCCGTCGATGCTGAACAGCCTGGTTGTGGCCGCCGCCGTCACGGTGGTGAACCTCCTGCTCGGGACCACCGCGGGCTACGCGTACGCGCGCTTCCGCTTCCCGGGCAAGACCCTCTCGCTCTTCGCGCTCCTGTTCACCCGGATGCTCCCGACCGTCGTGCTGATTCCCGCGTTCTTTCTCCTGTTCCGGGCTCTCGGGCTCCAGAACACGCTGGCCGGGCTGGTGATCGCCTACTGCTCGTTCACGCTGCCGTTCACGGTGTGGATCATGAAGGCGTACTTCGAGACGGTGCCGCCCGAGCTCGACAAGAGCGCGCTCGTCGACGGCTGCAACCGCCTGCAGGCCTACTACAAGGTGGTGCTGCCCGTCTCCGGGCCGGGGCTGGTGGCGGGCGGCGCCTTCACCTTCATGCTCTGCTGGAACGAGTTCGTGGTGGCCCAGGTGCTGAACACCAAGCCCGGGACGACGACGCTGCCCCCGGTCATCGCCGGCATGAACGGCCAGATCAACATCGACTACTCGGTGATCGCCGCCTCCGGTTTCCTCGGCGCCCTCCCCGCCGTTCTCCTCGTGCTCATCTTCCAGAAGTACATGGTCCAGGGCTTGACCGCGGGCTCGGTGAAGGGGTAAGC
>DATKEI010000153.1:0-2644 GCA_035544455.1 Binatia bacterium
GGCGGCGGTGCGCCCCCGGCCGTGGAAGCGCCCGCCGCCGCCCCCGCGCCCGAGCTCAGAGAAGGCTTGCGAGGCGCTTGGCGATCTCGGCCCTCGGGAGGGCGCCGACCACCGTGTCGACGACCGCGCCGTCCTTGAAGAACACGAGCGTGGGGATGGAGCGGACGCCGAAGCGGCCGGCCAGCGTGCTCTCCTCGTCGACATTGACCTTGGCGATCACGACCTTGCCCGCCTGCTCCCGGGCGAGGTCCTCCAGGATGGGGGCCAGGGCCCGGCACGGTCCGCACCAGGGCGCCCAGAAGTCCACGACCAGCGCGGGATGGGCGGCGACCGCCTCGTCGAACTGCGGCTCGCTCAGGGCAATAGTTGCAGTGTCAGTGCTCACGATCGTCCTCCTGTTCGGGGGGGAAGCGGCTCCGGGGCGACCCCGGGTTCACCATTGGGATGCATGTCCGGTGCCGTCCGGTTCGCAGGCCGCCCGGGGCGCCGGCGGTCGACCGCGCGGTCCCCCGCGAGAACGCTCCGGCGGCAGGCCCTTGGCCCGACCCTGGGCCCGGGGCCATTCATGCCGCCACGCCCGCCAGGCGACCCGGCGTTCGCGTGCGCGCTGCCCCCCGTACAGCGTGCTGATGCCGCTCGTCGTCATCCTCCTCTGTGTCACCGGGGCGCGCGCCCCGCGCGACGTCCTGGCCCGCCGCCGGCTCGCACCTGTCTGACTCGTGCGGCTGGCGCCGGGACGGAAGACAGGAGCGCAGGTAACGCCGATCGGCGTATCCTCTGGTGGGCCGGGCGAGCGCGGCCCGTGCCGCGGCCGCATCGCCGCGGCGCGGGCGTTCTCGGGGCCGGCCAGGTCGTGCCACCATGCCCACAGGAGCCAGCACATCGCCATGATGCCTGACCGATCGCCCCTCGACATTGCCCGGGACGTGGCCCCCAAGATCCGCGCGGCCGCCGACGAGATCGAGGCGGAGCGCGAGCTGCCGCGGGCGCTCTTCGAGACGCTAGCCGACGCGGGGTTCTTCCATCTGCTCGTGCCGCGCTCCCTCGGGTGCGCGGAGCTCGACCTGCCGAGCTACATCCAGGTGATCGAGGAGCTCGCCAAGGCCGACGCGAGCACCGCGTGGGCCATCAACCAGGGCGCCGTCTACGCGACCTATGCGGCGCGCATGCCGCGCGAGGCCGCGCGCGCCATCTGGATCGACCCGCCGCGCGCCGTGGTGTCGAACACGCCGGCGCCGACCGCCCGGGCCGTTGTGGTGCCCGGCGGCTACCGGGTCACCGGGCGCCAGGGCTTCAGCACCGGGTGCCGCCACGCCACCTGGGTCGCGCCGCACGCCCAGGTCATCGAGAATGGCCAGGTCCGGCTCGAACCGACCGGGGAGCCCGAGGCCCGCTACCTCTACGTGCCGGTGGGCGAGGCCGAGCGGCTCGACACCTGGCACGTCCGGGGCATGCGGGGCACGGGGACGCACCACTTTGCCGTGAACGATGTCTTCGTCCCCGAGGCCCGCACGGTGCGCTCGGCCACCGACCCGCTGGTCGAGACGGGGCCCCTGTACCAGATCCCGCGGACGCTGGCCTTCGCCTCCGGCGACGCCTCGGTGGCCTTCGGCGTGGCCCGCGCATGCCTCGACGCGTTCGTCGAGCTGGCTGGCGCCAAGACGCCGCGGGCGGTGACCGGGCTGCTCCGCGACCAGGTCATGGTCCAGAGCGACGTCGGCCGTGCCGAGGCCCAGCTGCGCGCCGGCCGCGCCTTCCTGACCGAGGCCGTCCGCGACGTGTGGGTGACCGTGAGCAGCGGGCACCCCCTCACCCTGGATCAGCGGGCGACCCTTCGCATCGCCACCTCCCACGGGATCCGGCTCGCCGTCGAGGTCGTCGACACCGTGTACAACGCCGCCGGCGCCACCTCTGTCTACGAGAACCAGCTGATCCAGCGGCACTTCCAG
The DNA here is from genome assembly GCA_035544455.1 of Binatia bacterium. Classification (GTDB taxonomy): domain Bacteria; phylum Methylomirabilota; class Methylomirabilia; order Rokubacteriales; family CSP1-6; genus DATKEI01. The sequence goes on from DATKEI010000153.1 coordinate 1,950, forward strand.
GACATCCACGTGATCAGCCAGCACATGCAGGCCCGGCTCGCCCACTACGAGCTGGTGGGCCGGCACTGGCTGGGTCTTCCCATCGACGCGTCCCGGCTCTAGACTAGCGAACCGCTTTCTTTCCCCCCGTGTGCCGTCTGGCGGCAGCGGGGTCGCGGCGGCACCGGATATCGACCGGAGTGCCGGTCGGTCCGTTCGGTCGTTCTCGGACCGGCGGGGGTGAGCGCCCCTTCCGGGCCGGCGCCCCCGCGAGGTCACCTGCGTGGTCCGGCGCGCCCGCGGCGCGCGAAGGAGGATGCCCGTGCGTTCCGATCTGGTCGTCGGCAAGCGGTTTCCCGATCTCGAGCTGCCCGATCATCGCGGCGAGATTGTTCGCCTGTCCGCGCTCGCCGCCGGGTTCCCACTGATCGCGAGCTTCTATCGCGGCTACTGGTGACCGAAGTGCGAGTGCCAGTTGCGGCACCTGACCGAGCTCCAGGACGAGCTGGCCATCAATTACTGCCATGTCGCCGTGATCTCGACGGATCCGCCGGAGGTGTGTGCGGCGTTCCGCGCTGGCCTGGGCGCGACGTACACCTTCCTGAGCGATCACGAGCGCCGCGCCATTCACGCCCTCGACATCGTCGAGGTGACGCCGCCCGGCTTCCGGTACGGGCTGCTGGCCGTGCCGTACTCCTTCTCGCTGATGCCGGACC
>DATKEI010000154.1:0-6692 GCA_035544455.1 Binatia bacterium
TCGCGTCCGGGCCGAGGCGCAGGAGGCGCTCGACAAGTGGTACGTGCGCACCATGAACATCTTCGGGCGACCCGGCTCGAGCAAGAACGCGCTCTATCGCGCGTACGGGCTCAAGCGGCGCGACAACGACGAGGTGCGCCGTGCCTTCGCGGAGGAGGTCACACGGCTGGCCGGCGCCGCCGGGCTGCACGTGCCCGAATGGAAGCCGGTGTGGGACCGGCTGCCGGAGGAAGCGCAGATCCCCGGGTAAGCTCGCGGTCGCCCGTGGCGCCGGCCGGGGCCCCGGATAACGCTGGCCGTTTCCCCGTCGATAGCCCCCCGATGAACTGGTCAATATCGCCAAGAAGATCAACTGGATGTCTGTCTATGCCTCAGATATGAGGTAAGAGATGTCTCCGGCTGTCTCTCGCCTCGGAAGCAGCGCTCGGGATCCTCGCTTGAACCTCGAGGCACAATCCCTGCACATTCTCCGATAGCTCGACATCCCCGGACATGGAGGAGGTTTCAATGAGGGGTATGAAGCTGCTCATTCTAGGTACCGCCCTGTCGATCGTCGCCAGCGCCAGCCCGGCAACTGCCCAGATCCGTCCACAGGCGGGCGAGTGTGCGGCCACGAGGGATGGCGGGGCGGCGCGGAGCAACGCCACAGCCTGCGCGTCACCGGGTGTTCTGCCCGGGCCGACGGTGCGAAGTTCCGCTGCCGAGCGGGAGTGGGAACAGAAGCAGGAAGCGCGGCGGCAGATCGAGCGGCAGGCCCAGGAGGCCGAAGACAAGGCTCGCGAGGCGTACGAGCGGGCCATCCAGCGCCAGCAGGATCTCCAGCGCCGCCAGATGAAGGATCGCTCCGCCCGGCTGGAGAGGCCCTCCGACCGGGGGACCCAGGCCCCGGGCTCTTTGTAGTCGGAGGTTCGAGCAACCGGAGCGCGCAGGGTGGACACGAGCCTCGCGCGCTCCCGGCGTCGTCTTTTTCGGATCACCGACGCGATCGCGAGCACCGCCGGTCCGGAACTGCCAGCGCGGCTAATTTGACATAATGCCTCTTATCGGACGTTGAGCTAGACGGTCAGGCGGGACCGCCGGTGCCGAGGTGCCCGTCACATCGCGAAGGGACCGCCGTGTCTCGGCCGCGTGGACCACCGCGTGTCACTCCGGCACCGTCACGCCTCGCGGGCGGCAGTGCGCGGGCGCCGGCTCGGCAATGGCACGACAGTCCAGCGCCTGTCCGGGACCAGTGCCCGGACCGATCGGTCATCCGCGGGGTGGCGCTGTCTCGTGCTCCGTGAGCAGTGTAATGTACTCACGGGCCGCCTACCGGGCAGGCGGCCGCCTACCGGGCGGGCGAATGACACAGGACGGAGCGCCAGCCGGCGCTGGCGCGAAGCAGCGCGGCGTTCCCTAGGGTTGGGGGCGGCTCTCGATCGCGGCGAGCCGGCTGCGGATGTCATCGGCCCGGCGCGTGTCCGGCACTTCCCTGAGGAGGCGCTGGTAGGTCTCGGCAGCGGCCTTGGTGTTGCCCGCCAGCTCCTGGACGCGAGCCAGGTCGGTCAGAAGCTCCTCGTACAGGAAATCCTTCGGCCCCAGCGTGCGGATGGTGGCCTGGTACGCGGTGTCGGCCCGGGCGTAGTCCTTCTCCGACTCCCATGTGTAGGCCACCCCGACCGCGCAGAGCGTGCGGAGCGTCCCGGCGGCGCCCTTGGCCAGCGCCAGCTCGAACGCCCCCCGGGCCGGGCCGTACTGACCGGCCTCGTACCGGAGATTGCCCAGCCGGTACGCCGCTTGCGGGATCGAAGAGGAACGCGAGTGATCCTGGATGAAGACCTCGAGCGCCTGGATGGTCCGGTCGCGGTCAGCGGCCGTCGCCCCCGGTTCCTGCAGCTTCTGCGCAAGCGTGGCGACGCCGGCGAAGGCGTGGCGGCTCCGGGTTTCGGCCGCGCGGTACCAGGCCCAGCCTCCGGCTCCCGCGATGCCCGTCAGGAGGAGCACCGCCAGCACGATCAGCGCCCCCCGCACGATGCGGGGCTCTCGGATCCGGTCCCAGAAGCTCATGGCTCGCCCGGAGCCTCGCTGTGACCCCGCACCTGCGTACCCCCGCGCTCGATCCACATCTCCCCCTTGACCGAAGCACCGTCGGCAGCCGCGAAGCTGCCCGTCTTGAGCGTGCCCGTGAGGGTCCCGGTCTGCAGGATCTCGACGCGCGTCGAGGCCGACAGGTTGCCGCGCACCGTGCCGCCGATCACGATGGCCGCCGCGGTGATGTTGGCGTCCACCAGCGCGCCCTCGCCCACGTAGACGCGGCCGACGACGTTGATCTCGCCCTCGAATCGGCCGAGGATGTCGAAGTCCCCCTCGCCGCTCACGTCGCCGCGCATCGTCAGCCCGGGCCCCACGCCGCCCACCCCGTGGCCGCTGCGCCCCGCGGCCGCTCGGGGCATCGACGTCCCGATCGACGAGGCCATGGGCTCATCGTCGCCGGAGAGCCCGAGGTATCCCAGCGCGGATTTCATGAACCCCATCGGTGGCGGTCCCGGATCGCGGTGGCGGGGGACGACAGAGAAGAGCGACGGCTCACGCACGTATGCTAGGGGGCGGCCCGGCGTGGAGTCAAGACGAGTTGCGGACTATGTCGGGCGCTACCCCGCGCTGATAGCCGCTGCGCGACGCCGGCCCCAGAGGGCCGAGGCCATGGGCAGGAGGCTGGCGCCGAACACGCTGAGCGCGGTGGCCGTCCGGGCCTGGCTTTGGGATCGACACGGCTTTCCGCACCGCGGGTCCGGTGTCATCCCGGCCGGCCCCGGGGGCCATGAGGCCGGCCGGCCCGCACTCGCCGCGTCCGGCTCACTCATCGATCGAGGCACGAATAGCGCCAGTTTGCTCGGGTCCGCCTATTCAAGTACTTGTCGAGCATCTGCCACGTGATCCCGGTGTACTGTCAGGCGGGCCGACCGACGACCAGGCCGCCGCATCGAGGCCGTCTCCGGCGCGGGCGTACACAGGGGGGCGATGAGCGGCAGCTTCGGTGGTCTCGAGGCGAGGAGCCTGTTCTGTTTCCGATGCGAGCGCGGAAACGCGGGAACCCCGGAGGGCGCCTTCTCCTGGTGCGCCCCCGAGACCCGCGCACCCGCCCGCCCGGTGCGGAGCCACCCTGCCCCGCGGCTTGAGCGGCCTCGCTCCCTCACGATCGTCAGCTCAGGGGGTACGCCGCGCGAACCTGCGCCACCTGTTCGGGGGTGAGCGGGCGCGAGTGCTGCGCGCGCAGCAGCAGGTGGAGCCGCGCCGTCGCCTCGAGCTCCTCGATCGCGTCGGCCGCCGCGCGCAGCGACGGCCCGGCCACGACCGGGCCGTGATTGGCGAGGAGCACGGCGGGATGGAGCGCGGCCTGCCGGCGCACGGCGTCGGCCAGGCTCCCGTCGCCGGGCCGGTAGAACGGAACGAGCGGCAGCCGCCCTACTCGCATGACGTAGTAGGCGGTGAGCGGTGGTAGCACGTCGGCGGGATCCACGTCGGCGAGACAGGAGACGGCCACCGCGTGCGGCGAGTGCAGGTGCACGACGGCCCGCGCTCCCGGGCGCTCGTCGTACATGGCGATGTGCAGGAGCGCCTCCTTCGTCGGGGCATCGCCGGACAGGAGCCGCCCCGCTCCGTCCAGTCGCGACAGCGTGGCCGGATCGAGATCGCCGAGGCCAGCCCCGGTCGGTGTCATGAGATAGCCGTCGTCGAGCCTCACGCTGAGATTTCCCGTCGATCCGCCGGTGAGGCCACGGGCAAAGATCGAGCGGCCCAGGGCGCAGATCTCCTCGCGGCGACGGGTGTCGGTCATGGCCGCTGGCGGAGCGCCTTCTCGAAGAAGTCGCGGGCGCCGAAGTTGCCGGACTTCAGGGCGAGGGCGATCGGGCGCTCGCCGAGGGACACGGTCCAGGGCACCCCGGGGTCGATCGCTGCTCCGATGCGAAGGGCGCGGACGTCGAGTGCCTGGACCACGGCGCCCGCCGTCTCCCCGCCCGCGATCACCAGGCACCGGACGCCCCGCTGGACCAGGCCGCGCGCGATGGCGGCCAGCGCGGCCTCGACGAGGGCGCCGGCCTCGGCGCGACCCAGCACCTGCTGCGTGCTTCGGACCTCGTCCGGTGGAGCGCTGGCGTAGATCAGCACCGGGCCGGCGGCGAGTCCGGGGAGCGCCCACGCCACGGCCTCGGCGGCCGCCGCCTCGACCCGGCCGGCCAGCCGGAGGGGGTCGACCCGGAGGGCCGGATAGCGCTCGGCCATTGCCGCCACCTGCCCCAGCGTGGCCGGGGAGCAGCTCCCGGCGATCACCGCGGCTGATCCGGGAACGGGCGGGAGCGCATCCGCCTCCTCCGCCGCCGCAGCCAGATCGCCCCGCCGACGGAAGTTCGCGGGCAGACCCATGGCGATGCCCGACCCTCCGGTGACCAGCGGCAGTTCCGCGCACGCGGTTCCCAGATCCAGGAGATGCCGCTCGCTCAGCACGTCCACGATGGCATGGCGCGTCGCCCCGGCTCGCAGCGCGGCGAACGCCGCGCCGATGGCCGCCGGGCCCGCGTCGACCACCGAGTACGGCACCAGGCCGACCGCGTGCTTCGTCTGCCGGCCCAGCACGCGCACGAGGTTGGCGTCGGTCATGGGCGTGAGCGGGTGGTCCTTCATGCCCGACTCGGAAAGGAGGACGTCGCCCACGAAGAGATGACCGTGGCAGATGGTGCGGCCATTCTCGGGCAGGGCCGGGCACGCGATCGTGAAGTCCGCGCCGAGCGCGTCGAGGAGGGCGTCGGCCACCGGCCCGATGTTGCCGTGCGCCGTGGAGTCGAAGGTGGAGCAGTACTTGAAGAAGATCTGCCGCGCGCCCGCGGCGCGGAGCCACGCGAGCGCGCCGAGCGACAGGCGAACGGCCTCGGGGGCCTCGATGGTACGGGACTTGAGGGCCACCACCACCGCGTCGGCGTCGAGCGGAGCGGTCGCCGCATCGGGAACGCCGAACACCTGCACCGTGCGCATGCCGTGCCGGACGAGCATGCTGGCGAGGTCGGTGGCGCCGGTAAAGTCGTCGGCAACGGCGCCGAGGAGCATGGTCAGCGTGCCGGAGCCCCCGGGGGCCCCCCGCCAGTTGCGGCCGGTGCAATGAAAACGCGGTGAGAGCGAGCCATGGCAGCGAGAATAGATCAAGTCCGGCGGCGGCGGCAACACAGCTCTTCACCCTCGGCCAGACGGAGGGGAGGCGGTGGATCAGAGCGTTGTGAGCAACCCGAGGGTGGCCGACGGCACCCGCGGCAACGTGCCGCAGGGGGACGCGGGATTCCGCGTCGAGTCGGATCTCTACGCTCCGGTCAAGGGGTTCCTCGAGGCCCGCGGATACGAGGTCAAGGGCGAGATCAACGGCTGCGACGTGGTCGGCGTTCGCGGCGCCGAGCCCCCGGTCATCGTGGAGCTCAAGCTCGCCTTCGGCCTCGGACTCGTGCTCCAGGGTGTGGATCGGCTCTCGCTGACCGACCACGTGTACCTCGCCGTGCCGCGGCCGGGCCGGCGCGCCCGCGGCGTCTCCATCTACCGGAGCGATGTGCGCGGGCTCTGCCGGCGGCTCGGCCTCGGGCTCATGACGGTCGTGCCCGGGCAGGCCGCCCGGGGTGTCGAGGTCCTGCTCGACCCCCTGCCCTACCGGCCCCGCCGCGGGGGCAAGCGGCTGACCCGCCTGCTCGGCGAGCACGCGCGACGTGCCGGAGATCCGAACCGGGGGGGCGCCACCCGCACCCCCCTGGTGACGGCCTACCGGCAGGAGGCGCTCCGGTGTGCGCTCCTCATCGGGGAGTCCGCCGCGGGTAGCCTCCAAGCCCTGCGGGAGACCGGGCTCGTGCCGAACGCCCCTCGCATCCTGCAGCGCGACGTGTACGGCTGGTTCGAGCGCGTCGCGCGCGCCACCTACCGCCTCACCGCCCGCGCCCGGCAGGACATCGCGCGCTTCGCCGTGGCCGGCCGCCTCCCTGCGTTACCGGATCGCCCACCCGCGTTGACCGCTCCGGCCGCGGCCGATAGTGTTCTGTGTCTGAGGTCCGGGCCGTCGGCCCGGTCCCGGGGGAGCTGAGCCCGGTGCGGGGCGCGTTCCGGGTGCACCGCCGCGCGCCGTCGCATCGCGCTCGGACCTTCCATGGGGAGGCCCGGCAAGGACCCGGCGACGAAAGGAGCGGCGCGATGGGTGAGGTGGGATTGATGGGGATGTCCGTGCCGGGCATGTCGTGGCGCGACGTGCGCGCGGCGGCTGTGCTCGCCGAGGATCTCGGCTACAGCTGCATCACCATGGGCGAGTCGTGGGGCGAAGACGCGCTCACCTCGCTCGCGCAGGTCGCGGCGGTGACGTCGCGGATCCGCATCGGCAGCAGCATCGTGCCGGTCTTCGCCCGGTCGCCTGCCAACATCGCCATGGCCGCCCTGAACCTGGACCGCATGTCCGAGGGCCGGTTCTTCCTCGGCCTCGGGACCAGCGGTCGCCTCGTGATCGAGGACCTGCACGGCGAGCGCTTCGCCCGACCGCTGACACGCATGCGCGAGTACATCGACATCATCCGCAAGGCGGCGCGCGGGGAGCGCCTCGACCACGACGGCGAGTTCTTCCACACAAAGCGATTCCAGCTCCGGTTCACCCCCCAGCGATCGGCGCTGCCGATCTACATCGCCGCGCTCAGTCC
>DATKEI010000155.1:0-2345 GCA_035544455.1 Binatia bacterium
CTCAGCCCCGGCCGACCACCAGCCGCTCGTGCAGGGCGCTCAGGATCTCGTCGATGCCCGCCGCCGCCCACAGGTCGAAGAACGGCGAGGCCTGCAGGGTCGCAAACTCCTGCATGGCGCGCTCCCGCGCCTGGGCGTCCGCCTCGCCCGGCCGCACCGCCTGCTGATGACCGCGGATGCGATCCTTGCGGTAGATGGCCGGGTACTCGATGTAGCGGTGCAGCTCCCGGAAGTCCTTCGTGTAGAACACCGCCACCGGCACCGAGGCCCACTCCGCGCCGTCCTTGGCGTTCATGAAGGCGAGCATGAGGTCGTGGTTGGCGTCGGGGGCGGCGGCGGGATCGGGGCGCCGGGTGCCGAGGACCTTCTTGCCGTCGCGGTTGAAGATGCGCATCTCCAGGCCACCGGCCTCGGCCAGGCGCGCGAGGGCCGGGACGTCGCGGCGGCAATCGGACGACCAGTCCTCCGAGATCACCAGGATCCGGGCGGGCCCGCCGGGCTGGGCGGCGAGCCACTTGATGGCGGCGGCCTGGTGGTCGGCAAGGCGCGTCCGCGCGTAGCGCTCGCGGAGCACCGCGCTGTTGTCCTTGCGCGGGGCGCCGAAGGAGCCGCCATCGGGATGGTAGCCGCCGAAGGCCTCGCGGGCGAGGTTCTCCGGGCTGCCGGCGTATCGCAGGTACTCGTCGAAGGTCATGCCCTTGGCAAACCGCTCGGGGGTGACGACGCTGTCAGCCACGCGCTCCTCCTTGATGGGATCGCTCCGGGTCGGGACGCCGCTCGGATCGCTCCGGCGACGGGATCACTGTACGCCTCTCGCCTTGACAATGCCGCGTCCGCAGGACAAGAGTTCCGCGCATGAACCTCTACAACACGATGTCCCGGGCCGTCGAGCCCCTCGCGCCGGCGGGCCGCCCGGTCACCCTGTACGTGTGTGGCATCACGCCCTACGACACCACCCACCTCGGCCACGCCTTCACCTACGCCGCCGCCGACGTGCTCGTGCGGTATCTCGAGTACCGGGGCCGGACGGTGCGCTACGTCCAGAACGTCACCGACATCGACGACGACATCCTGCGCAAGGCGGCCGAGCTCGGCGAGGACTGGCGGGCGCTCGGCAACCGCTGGACCGCGCACTTCATCGGCGACATGCAGCGCCTGAACGTCCGCCCCCCCGACGCCTACCCGCGCGCGACCGACGTCATCCCCGACATCGTCGCCGCCGTCGGGGCCCTGGTCGACCGCGGCCTCGGCTACGCCTCCGGCGGCAGCGTCTACTACTCCGTCGCCGGCTGGCCCGGGTTCGGCCGGCTCAGCCACGTGCCGCGCTCCGAGATGCTGGCGCTGGCCAACGAGCGCGGGAACCGGCCCGACGATCCGCACAAGCGCGACCCCCTCGACTTCGTGCTCTGGCAGGCCCAGGCGCCGGGCGAGCCGGCGTGGCCGAGCCCGTGGGGCCCGGGACGGCCGGGGTGGCACATCGAATGCTCCGTCATGAGCACGCGGTTCCTGGGACCCACGCTCGACCTGCACGGCGGCGGAGGCGATCTCATCTTCCCCCACCACGAGTGCGAGATCGCGCAGGCCGAGCCCCTCACCGGGCGCGCGCCCTTCGTCCGCGGCTGGGTACACATCGCCATGGTCGAGCACGAGGGCGCCAAGATGAGCAAGTCGCTCGGCAACCTGGTCATGGTCCGTGACCTGCTCGTCCACTGGCCGGCCGACGCCCTGCGCCTCTACCTGGCCGGGCACCACTACCGCCGGAGCTGGAGCCACGACCCCGAAGAGATCGCCCGCGCCGACCGCCTCGCCCGGACCTTGCGCACGGCAGTCACGGCGGCCGGGGGTCGCGGCGGCGGCCTGGACGCGGCGGGAGCCGAGGCCGACTTCGCCGCGGCGATGGACGACGACCTGGACACGCCGGCCGCTCTCGGCCGGCTCGAGGGCCTGGCCGATGACATCCTGGGCTCGGCCCGCGCGGGCCGCGACGTCGCGCCCGCCCAGGCGGTCCTCCGCCGGCTCGCCGAGGTCTTCGGCCTGCGGCTGGATGCCCCGGGCGCCGACAAGCGCGTGGTCGAGGGCTGGGACGCGCACCTCGAGCGCTTCCCCGCCGCCCCGGACGCGAGCCCCGCCTGAGCGCCGGGGAGCGCCGAGTGGCGGCGTGGAGGGCGAAGGCCACGTCGCACGGCCGGCGCGGGGCCCGGCCCAGCCGGGCCGAGGCGAGACGGCGACCGCCTTGGACACCGCCGGAAACGGGATGCTGCGCGCCGGGTCCGGGAACTGCTCCTCACAGGCCAGGATGGCCCGCGGACGCCGCTCAGGGGAGCAGGTCGGCGATCGGGATCGCG
>DATKEI010000156.1:0-5407 GCA_035544455.1 Binatia bacterium
AAGGCGGCGATGGTGAACAACGACTACTGCCCGCGCATCGAGGTGGACGCCGAGACGTACGAGGTGCGCGCGAACGGCGAGATCCTGACCTGCGAGGCGGTGCGCGTGCTGCCCATGGCCCAGCGCTACTTCCTGTTTTGAATACGGGGATCGTCGCCCAGGTCCTCGTCTGGATCGAGCTGGCCAGCGCCACGCTGTTCGCCTCGTGGGCCCTGTACATCTCCCTCGTCGAGCATCCGGCGCGCATGGCGGCGGGCGCCGCCGCCGGCCTCGCCCAGTGGCGCCCGAGCTACGCGAGGGCGGCCCCCTACCAGGCCTCGGCCGCCGCGCTGAGTCTCGTCGCCGGGCTGGGCGCCGCGCTGGTCACCGGCCGCTGGGGCTGGGCCGCGGGCGGAGTCCTGGTGGGGTCGGCCATCCCCTTCACCCTCATCGCGATCATGCCCACGAACCGCCGCCTGCACGCGCCGGGGCTCCCCGCGGCGGAGGCCGGGCCGCTCCTCGCGCGCTGGGGCGCGCTGCACTGGGTGCGGACCGCGGCGGGGCTGGCCGGCCTCGCCCTGCTGCTCGTCGAGGCGCACCGGCCGTGACGGGCCCGCGCGGGCAACCGCAGGGCGCGGCGGCGGGTCCTCCCCTCCTGATCGCCGGGCTCTTGCCCGACGCCGGTTCCGCCGCGCTCGCCGGCAAGGAACGGGACACCCTGCGCCTGACCTGGGAGGAGCGGCGCTGGACGCGCCGGCGCCTCGTCACGAGCCGGGGCCGGGCCGTGGCCCTCGCGCTTCCCACCGGGACCACGCTCCGACCCGGCGACGTGCTGGCCGTGGACGAGACCTGGTACCTGGCCGTCGAGCCGAGCCCGGAGCCGGTGCTGGCCGTCTTCCCGCGCGACCGGGCGGAGGGGATGCGGGTGGCGTTCGAGGTCGGCAACCGGCACCTGGCCCTCGCCGTGCATGGGCCGGTGCTCCTGGTCCCGGATGACCCTGCCGCCGCGGGCCTTCTCGACCGTCTTGGCGCGCGGTGGGAGCGGCGCCAGGCCGTCTTCGACCCCTCGGTCGGCGCGGCGGGGGCGGGCGAGGCCCGCCCCGGAGATCTCCCGTGGTCGGAGGCCGCGCTCCCGGGACCCCCGCGTGGATAGCGCGCGCCTCGTGACCCTGCTGCAGTTCGCCGACAGCGCCTTTCCGGCGGGAGGCTACGCCCACTCGTTTGGTCTGGAGGCGTGCGTGCAGGCGGGACTGGTGCGCGATGCCGGCGGCGTGCGGGGTTTCCTTCGCGCCCACCTCGCGGGCTCGACCGGCCCGTGCGACGCCACGGCGGCGGTCGCGGCACGGGCCGCGCTCCGGGATGGCGATCTCCGCGCCTGCGGCGGACTCGACGACGCCCTGGAGGCGATGAAGCCGGTGCGCGAGTTCCGCGAGGCGAGCCGGCAGATGGGCCGTCAGACCCTGCGCGTGGCCGCCGCGGTGACCGGCGACCTCCGGATCGGCCAGTACCTGGCCGGGGTCGAGGCCGGGGCGCGCCCGGGCCACCACGCCCTGGCCTTCGGCATGGCCGCGGCGGCCTGCGGATGGGAGGCGATGGAGACGGCGGCGGCTCTCCTCGCCTCGTCGGCGGCGCTCCTGGTAGGCGCCGCGCTTCGCCTCCTGCCGCTGGGGCAGCTCGACGGCCAGAGGCTGCTGCGCGATCTGCACCCGCTGATCGCCGCGCTGGCCGAGGAGGCCGCGCGGCGCCCCGCCGCGGACATGTGGAGCTTCTGCCCCGATCTGGAGATCCAGGGCATGCGGCACGCCGCGCTGGAGACGAGGCTCTTCCGGTCGTGATCGATCGCGACGGGACGGTCCGGGACGATGGCAGCGGCCGGTCGCCGGGCCCGGGGCTCCCGCGCCCGCTCCGGATCGGGGTGGGGGGGCCGGTCGGATCCGGGAAGACCGCGCTGGTCGAGGCGCTGGCCCGGCGGCTCCTCGCCCGCTACGACCTCGCCGTCATCACCAACGACATCTATACCCAGGAGGACGCGGAGTTCCTGATCCGGCGCGGCGTCCTCCCGCGCGAGCGCGTGATCGGCGTGGAGACCGGAGGCTGCCCGCACACGGCCATCCGCGAGGACGCCTCGGTGAACCTCGAGGCCGTGCACCTCCTGCAGCGCCGGTTTCCGCACCTCGACCTGCTCTTCGTCGAGAGCGGCGGCGACAACCTGGCCGCGACCTTCAGCCCCGAGCTCGTCGACGCCACCATCTACGTGATCGACGTCGCCCAGGGCGACAAGATCCCGCGCAAGGGGGGCCCGGGCATCGCGCGCTCGGGCCTGCTCGTCATCAACAAGATCGACCTCGCGCCCCACGTGGGCGCCGACCTCGGCGTGATGGAGCGCGACGCCGCGCGGATGCGCGCGGGCCGGCCGTTCGTGTTCACGAACCTGCGCGCGGGGACCGGGGTGGACGCCGTGGTCGAGTGGATCCGGCGGGACCTGCTCTTCGAGCCGTGAGCGGCGCGCCGGCGGCGTCAGCCGCCCGCGGCCGCGAGCCGGGCTCTGATCTCCTCGATGCGCCGCCGGTTCACGCCGAAGTCCCGGCTGCCGAGGCGGGAGGCGGAGCGCACATGAATGACGCGCGCGGCCGGGTCGAGCGCGAACTCCACGTCGTCGACGAATCCGAGGAGCCGGCTCGCGAACTCCGCGTACAGATACCCCTCGTCGGCCCGCACGATCCGGGTCCGCTCCATCGACTCGACGACGCGGCGGAGCGCGGCCATCGCGCCCGTGGCCGATGGCGGGAAGGGGAGCGGCTCGATGAAGTGCGCGGCGTCGGCCGCCTGGCTGCACACGCAGTTCGGGCTGGGGCGGCACGGGCTGAGCCGCCCCCCCGGCGCGCCCAGCCCCTCGGGCCGCCGGCCCGCGAGCAGGCCGGCCGCCGCCACCGCCGGCGCCGCGACCACCAGGGCGGCGAGGGCCGGGGCGACCAGGCGGGAGAGCTTCACGGGGACGTCCGATGGTACGCGGCCACCTCGACGCGTGCGTCGTTGTAGCAGGCGCCCCCGCTGATGTCGGCGTGATGGGCGGGCGCCAGGGCAGAGACGGTCTGCCCGTTGTCGCTGGTCTTGAACCAGGCGCCCTTGAGCGAGCACACCACCCCGGGCCGGATCACGTCGGTGATCTCGAGCGGCAGGTGCACCTCGCCGAGGTCGTTCCACACCCGGACCGTCATGCCGGAGTCGAGGCCGCGCGCGCGCGCGTCGTCGGGGTGCATCTCGAGGGCGGGGGTGGCCGCGCTCGCCTCCAGGCCGCCGAACGTCGACGTGATCCGGGTGTCCGAGGCGGGGGTGATCAGCACCAGCGGATACGCGGTGTCCTGGGGCTGGTAGCCGGCCAGCGGCTGGTCGTACTTCCGGGCGAGGTAGCTCGACAGGATCTCGACCTTGCCCGACGGCGTGCGGGGCGGGGCGCCCGCGAAGAGGATGTCCCGGTCGCCGTCGCCCGTCATGGGAAGCGCCCGCCCCCTGGGAATGCGGCTCGGGCGAGCGCCCTCGAGGCGCGGGTCGTCGGGGTCGACGGCGTCGTCCATCAGCGCGGCGTCGCTGGCGGTGAAGATCGGATCCTGGAAGCCGAAGCGCGCGGCGAGCCGCCGGAAGATCTCGGTGTTGGGCAGGCTCTCGCCCTGGGGAGGGATCACGGGGTCGGCGCGCTGCAGCCAGTGCTGCCCGTACGCCGCGTAGAGGTCGGCATACTCGAAGTGGCTCGAGGCGGGCAGGACGATGTCCGCGTAGGCCAGGCTGTCCGTCATGACCACGTCGCAGCCCACGGTGAACAGATCCTCGCGCGCCAGGCCCCGCTTCATCCGGTTCTGGTCCGGGTGCACGACCACCGGGTTGTGGTTGTAGAAGAACACGGCCCCGATGGGCGGGCGGAGGGCCGGGTCGAGCAGGTGGGCCCCGACGTCGACGATGTTGAGCGTGCGCGTCCCGGGCGGGACGAGGTCCGGGCGCTGCAGCCGCTGCGGCGTCTTGGGGAAGGCGTACCCGGCTCCGTTGATGAGACCGCCCCCGCGCACCCCGAACTTGCCGGCGAGGGCGGGCAGGGCGAACACGGCCCGGATGCTGCTGCCGCCGTTCCGGTTGCGCTCGAGCCCGTTGCCGACGCTGATGGCGGCGGGGGAGAGCGTCTGGTACCACTGCGCGAGCTGGCGGATCTCGCCCTCGGGCACCCCGGTGATCCGCGCGGCGTCGGCCAGGGACACCTGGCGCACGCGCTCCATGTAGGCATCGAAACCCTCGACGTGGCGCCCGATGAAGTCCCGGTCGAGGCCGTCCTGCCGCTCAAGCTCAGCGGTGACGGCCCACGCCAGGATCACGTCGGTCCCGGGGCGCAGGGCGAGGTGGAGGTCGGCCTGCTCGGCGATCTTGATGCGCCGGGGGTCGACCACGACCACCTTGGCCCCGTTGCGCCGCGCCCGGTTGATGATGGGCGTGAGGTGCAGGTTGCACCAGGTGACGTTGTTCCCCCAGACGACGATGAGCTTGGCCTCGGCGGCCTCCTCCGGGCGCATCCCGGGAACGGCGCCGAACGTCCCCATCCACGCCTCGGTGCGGATGCCGCCGCACAGCGGCTTCCGGTCGAGGAGACTCGCTCCCAGCTTGTGGAAGAAACGGAGATCCATCGAGGCGTAGGCCAGGAACCCGTGAGGACCCGCATAGTTCAGGGGCACGATGGCTTGCGGCCCGTGGCGGGCCATGACCTCGGTGAAGCGGTCGTACACGGTGTCGAGCGCCTCGTCCCAGGAGATGCGCTCGAAGCGGCCCTCGCCCTTGGCGCCCACGCGGCGGAGCGGGGTCAGGAGGCGACCCTCGCCGTGCACCCAGGCCGGATAGGAGGTCTGGACCTTCGTGCAGATGACCCCGGCCGTCAGCGGGTTGGCCCGGGAGCCGCGCACCTGGACGATGCGCTCCTCCTCGACGGTGACGGCCAGGCTGCACGTGTCGGGGCAGTCGAGGGGGCAGACACTGTCGTGGACGACGGGCATGATGGACCTCCTGAGGCAGCGACCCGGCCCGTGCGGGGCCGGCGGGCCACGCGAGCATCCTACGAACAGCCCCGGATCGCGTAAAGAGCCATTGACATGACGGGGCATTGGGCCAATCGGGTGGAGGCCGCCGGCGGTGCGGGGCGGCCGGACCGGACCCCGCCCGAGCCTCGCGGAGACCTTCCCGAGCGCACCGGCCGCGACGGTCTCATGCGCCTGGCCTTCGAGCGGCGCGGGGCGCGCACGGTCTTGACGGAGCGGCGCTTCCGCCTGCCCCTTCAGGTGATGGAGCCGCTCGACCTGGACGGTGGCCTCACCGCGACGGTGATGATGCTGAATCCCACCGGGGGTGTCTGCGGCGGCGATCGCCTGGAGACCGAGGTCCGGCTCGGCCCGGG
>DATKEI010000157.1:0-29524 GCA_035544455.1 Binatia bacterium
GCGTGACCCGCCAGAAGACGCGCGCGGGCCGGGCGCCGAGGCTGGCCGCCGCGCGCTCGTAGGTGGGGTCGATGTGGCTGAGCGCCGCGGCCAGGACGAGGATCATGGTGGGCATGGAATAGTGGACGAGGCCGACCAGGACCCCGCGCTCGGTGAAGAGCATGGGCACGGGCCAGGTGAGCACGGTGTTGCCGAGGACGAGCACCCAGGCGTACGTGCGCACGATGGCGCCCGTGAAGAACGGGGCGAGCGTCAGCACGAGCAGAGCGGAGCGCACCCCGCGCGACGCGGTCCGCGCCAGGCTGTAGGCAACGGGGTAGGCGAGGACGACGGTGAGGAGCGTGGTGGCCGCGCTCAGGACGACCGTGTCCCGGATGGCGTCGAGGTACTGGGGGGCCAGCACGCCCCGGAAGTTCGCGAGCGTCACGCCCCCCGTCTGCAGCGATCCCGGCACGAAACAACCTTCACGGAGATCCCCTGCTCCTGCAGGTGGTAGGCGTTGACGGACAGCATGACCTGCACCGGGGCCTGGCCGGTCTTCCTGAGGTCCTGGCTCTGGGCGTCGGTCGAGACGAAGGCGACGCCGGGAGCGGGCCAGTCAATCGCGCCGCCCCGCGCGGGGCGGCGCCGGCGCGCGCGCTACGGGAGCGAGGCGAGGGCGGGCGGGAGGTGGTCGGCCCACGGCGCCGCCGCCTCGAAGGCGGCCGCGGCGCGCAGGACGGCCAGCTCCTGCTGGCGTCGCCCCACGATCTGCAGGCCGACAGGCAGGCCGCTCCGCGTGAACCCGCACGGCACGGAGATTGCGGGCAGCCCGGTCAGCGTGATGCCGTAGGTCAGGTATGCCCACTGGATGTAGGTGTCCAGGGGCTTGCCGTTGATCTCGGTCGGATGGGCCTGCTCGACCGGGAAGGGGGGCACCGCAGTGGTGGGCAGAATCAGCAGCTCGCGCGTCTCCATGAAGGTGCGGACGCGCTGCCAGAGCTGGCTGCGCAGGATCTCGCCGCGAGCGATGTCGCGGGGGGTGAGGGCGAGGCCCTGATCGATGTTCCAGACCAGTCCCTTCTGCATCTGCCCCCGCCAGGTCGGGAGCTTGTCGGCATGGCGGGCCACCATCGAGACCCCGCGGGAGGCGAGCACGATCTCGTGCACCTCGGAGAAATCGGGGCATGCGCTCTCGACCCGGGCGCCGAGAGCGCGGAAGACGCCGGTGGCCGCCGCGGCCACGCGCACGATCTCGTCGTCGACCGGGATCAGGCCGGACAGATCCGGGGTCCAGGCCACCCGCCAGCCCTTGACGGAGGGCGCCTTCACCGCTCGCGGGAACTGCCGGGTGTCGACCGGATAGGACAGCGGCGCGCGGTCGTCGGGGCCCGCGATCACGGAGAGCATGAGGGCCACGTCTGCCACCGTACGGGCCATGGGGCCCGTGACCGACAGCGAGTCCCAGGCGAGGTCCGCCGGGTACTTGGGGATGAGGCCGGGGCTGGTCCGGAACCCAACGACGCCGCAGAAGGCGGCCGGCATCCTCAGGGAGCCGCCGAGGTCGGAGCCCTCGGCAAGAGGCCCCATGCCGGTGGCGAGGGCTACCGCCGCCCCGCCGCTCGACCCGCCGCAGGTGAGGGCCGGGTTCCACGGATTGCGGGTGGCCCCGAAGACTTCATTGAACGTGTTGCCGCCGGCGCCGAACTCCGGCGTGTTGGTCTTGCCGACCACGATGGCGCCCGCCGCTTTCAGGCGCTGGACGAGGAGCGCATCCTCGTCCGGCACGTGGTCGGCGAAGATCTTCGAGCCCCAGGTGGTGCGGATGCCCCGGGTGGGCGTCAGGTCCTTGATCGAGACGGGAACGCCGTGCAGCGGCGGCAACGGCACGCCCTTGCTCAGCGCTCGGGTGGCCTTGCGCGCCGCCGCGAGCGCCGGATCCCGGGCGAGGGTCACATACGCGTTGAGGGCGGGGTTGACGGCGTCGATCCGGGCGAGGACGGCCTGCATGACCTCGAGCGGGGAGAGCGTTCGCGCGCGATAGAGCCGGTGGAGCTCGGTGGCGGAGAGGAGGCAGAGGTCGCGACTCACCCCGTCACCCCAGCACCCTGCGGGGGTCGAGCGCGTCGCGCAGCCCGTCGCCGAGGTAGTTGATGGACAGGACAGCCAGGAATATCGCGATGCCCGGGAAGATCGCCCAGTGGGGCGCGAAGTCCAGGTTGTCCTTGGCGTCGAACAGGATCCGGCCCCACGTCGGGATGTCGGGCGGGAAGCCGAGCCCCAGGAACGACAGCGTCGACTCGGCGATGATGGCGGCCGCGACGTCGATGGTGCCGGCGACGATCACGGGGCCCAGGGCGTTCGGCAGGATGTGGCGGGTCACCTGGCGGAAGGTCTGCGCGCCCAGCCCGCGGGCCGCTTCCACGAACTCCTTCTCGCGCAGGGAGAGGAACTGGGCGCGGACCAGGCGCGCCACCGGCATCCACCGGAAGCCGCCGATGACGGCCACGATCAGGATGAACACGCCGAGTTCCGGTCCCACCACGTTCTTCAGGGCGTCGCGGAAGAGATAGATGATGAGCAGCAGCAACGGCAGGGCCGGGAGGGACAGGAACAGATCGGTCAGCCACATGAGCCCGGCGTCCACGCTGCCGCGGGAGACGCCGGCGACGGCTCCGATCACGACCCCCACCGTGATGGCCACCAGCATGGAGGCCAGGCCCACCGCCAGCGAGATCCGCCCTCCGTAGAGCATCCGGGCCAGGAGGTCCTGGCCGAGGTCGTCCGTGCCAAGCGGATGCTGCCAGGACGGCCCCTGGAGCTTGGCCTTGAAGTCGATCTCGTTGATCGGCAACCGCCACAGGAACGGTCCCACCACCACGGCCCCCACCATGACGGCGAGGATGCAGGTCCCGATCACGGCCAGGTGGTGACGGCGGAACCGCCGCCACGCCTCGGCCCCGAGCGAACCCCCGCCCCGGCGGCGAGGCACCGCGACGGCGATCTCCACCGGCCGCGCGTCCGCTCCGGCGGCGGCAGCGCCACCGGCAGCCGCGGCGCTACCGGTAGGAGACGCGGGGGTCAAGCCAGCCATAGAGGAGGTCCGCCACGAGATTGAAGAGGATCACCAGGCACGAGAGGACGAACGTCACTGCCATGATGACCGGCGTGTCGTTGGCCAGGATGGAGCTGATGAGCAGGGACCCGATCCCGGGGACGCGGAAGATCTGCTCGGTCACGATGGCGCCTCCGAACACCGCCGGGACCTGGAGGGCGACCAGGGTGACCACGGGAATCAGGGCGTTGCGGACCACGTGCTTGACAATGGTCACCCGCTCGGCGAGGCCCTTGGCCCGCGCCGTGGTCACGTAGTCGAGGCGGATCACGTCGAGGACGGCCGAGCGCACGTACCGCGTCCACGAGGCGCCCTGGAAGAGCCCCAGCACCGCGATGGGCATGATGGCCTGGCGCACGTGCTCCCAGTACCACCGCCAACCGCTGGCGCTGATGTCCGTCCGGTAGATGAAGGGCAACCAGTCGAGGTAGATGCTGAACAGGAGGATGAGGAGCAGGCCGGTGAAGAACGTGGGCAGGCAGAATCCGGCGAAGGCCAGGGTGTTCACGACCTGGTCGAAGAACGAGTACGGCCGCGTGGCCGCGTAGACGCCCACGGGCAGCGCGACCATCAGGGCGAGGAGCTGGGAGGAGCCGATGACGAACAGCGTGGTGGGCAGGCGCTGCAGGATCAGGTGGTCCACGTCCACGCGGCTGACGAACGAGAACCCCCAGTCGCCGCGCAGCATGGAGGTGAGCCAGCGCGCGTAGCGCACGGCGACGGGGTCGTCGAGACCGAAGCTGGCCCGGAGATTGGCCCGGACCTCGGGCGGTACGTTCGGGTTGGTCGCGAGCTCCTCGAAGGGATCGCCGGGGGCGAGGGCCAGCACGGTGAAGAGCACGATGCTGATCCCGAAGACGCTGGGAATCACGAGCAGCAGCCGCCGGAAGAGGTACTTGCGCATCGGCTCGCGGCCCCTGGGAGAGCGACCGGGCCCGCCCGGCCCGGCCCTCTATCCCTCGCGGTACCAGTTGGGCAGGTTCCAGAAATCGGAGTCCCACCCGCTCTGCTCGGCCCGGAGCCGGTTCGAGATGGCGGCCACCCGGGGGCGCCACACCACGGGGATGACGACCCCGTTCTGCACGACCATTTCGTTCATCCGCACGTAGACGGCGGCCCGCTTCACCGGGTCGAGCTCGGTCTCTCCCGCCCGGTAGAGCTTGTCGTACTCGTCGCTCTGCCAGCGCGTGATGTTGCGGCCCTGCCACTTGTTGTCCTTCGACGCCGCTTCCCAGGACGCGAACTGGATCATGAACAGCTCGGGATCCGGCTGGGTCATGGTCGTCGTGTACATCTGGATGTCGGTGTAGAAGTGCGTGTAGGTGTCCGGATTCGCGGCGTCCGACGAGAAGTACACCGACGCCGTGACGGACTTGAGCTCCATGTCGATGCCGGCCTTGGCCGCCGCCTGCTTGACGATCTGCTGATTCTTCTGCCGGGGGGCGTTGATGGAGGTCTGGTAGACCATCTTGAGCTTCACGCCGTCCTTCGCGCGGATCCCATCCCCGCCGCGCTTCCAGCCGGCGGCGTCGAGGATCTGGTTGGCCTTGTCGATGTTGAACTCCCACTTCGTGGCCTTGGACTGGAAGCGCGCCGGGGCGTTCAGGAAGTTGGCGGTGGCGATGGCGGTGCGGCCGTAGATCTGCTCCTGCACCGAGGCCCGATCCACCAGGAGGCCGAGCGCCTGGCGCACGGCCGGGTCGGTCAGGAAGGGGTGCTTCGTCTTGAGGCTGGAGCGCTCGCCGTCCACCTCTTTCCAGGGGTCGGTGAAGTTGCACTGGATGTGCTCGATGTTGCCGCCGAGCACGATGTCGGCCTTGCCGCGGCCACCCTGCTCCAGCCGCTTGAGGATATCGTCCTCCACCTGCATGTTCCAGGCGTAGTCGTACTCGCCGGTCTGGATGACGGCCCGGGCCGCCGACACCGCGTCTCCGCCGCCCTTCATCTCGATGGTGTCGAAGTAGGGCCGGTTGGCCATGTGGTAGCTCGGGTTCAGCTCGGCCTTGACGACGTCGCCCGGCTTGAAGTCCACGAACTTGTAGGGCCCCGTCCCCACGGGCTTCAGATTGGTCGGCGCCTCCCGCGACTTGCCGCCTTTGAATGACTCGAACAGATGCTTGGGGATGATCATGCCCCGCACTCCGACGAAGGCGTCGGCCCAGAACGGCGTGGGCTTGGAGAACGCGATCTTGACGGAGTGACTGTCGATCTTCTCGACGGTGATGTCCTTGTAGGTGGCGATGCTGTACGCGGCGGTGGCGGGATCCGCCGCGTACTCCCAGTTGAAGATGACGTCGTCGGCCGTGAACGGCTTGCCGTCGTGCCACTGGACGCCCTTCTTGAGCTTCCAGACGACCGTCTTGCCGTCCCGGGAGAGCCCGCCGTTCTCGGAAGTCGGCACCGTCTCGGCCAGGACGGGCACGAGGTTGCCGTCCGGATCCCAGGCGGCCAGGGGTTCGTAGAAGATCCGCGAGCCGTCCTGGTCCTTGGTGCCCACCGCGAAGTAGGGGTTCAGCAGCGTCGAGCCCTGCCACCACAGCGTCCGCAGTGCGCCGCCGCCCCCGCGCTTGGTGGGCTTGTAGACGAGCTTGCCGCTCTGCGCCTGGGCCACGCCGGCCGAGGCGAGCATCTGGGCGGCGAGCGGAGCGGTGAGGCCGAGGCCGACCATCATGCGGGTGAAATATCGTCGGGAGAGCTGACCGGACTTGACGCGAGCAATCAGCGATCTCAGTTCCTGCTCTTCCATCAGCGTCCTCCTGGGGTGGGTCTCTCCGCGACGGGAGGTACAGATTTATAATCTCCGGAAGGCAAAACTGTCAAGCTCGCCGCGGAGTTCCGGAACGGCACGCCGCGCCCGACGGGGGTGGCGCGGTCTCGCCCCTGTGCGGCCGCCCGGGGTCGGGTGCGGCGCGCAGGCGCTCTCAAGCCCGGTGCCAGTACGGCATGAGAGGCCCGCCTCCGCCCCGCCGTGTCGGGGTGCAGGTCGGGGTGCTCTGCGCCCGGGCGACGCCGGCCGAGGCGAGCATCTGGGCGGCGAGGGGGGCGGTGAGCCCGAGCCCTCCCATCATCTGCACAAAGCGGCGGCGGCCGAGCCGCCTCGCCCGCACGTCCTCGACTAGCTCGCGGAGTCGATGCTCGTCCATGAGAGCCTCCTCTCCCTTTCGGGTGGTCGCGCAGCCGCGCTGCCGTCGATGGTCCGCCCGCCGGTGGCCGCGCTGGCCGTCGCCGGGGCGCCTTCGGTTCGCGCCCGCCCGGGGCGGGCCGCGGGATGTCTCGTTCTAGTCGGAGCCTGCGTCACCGGCCGTCGCGGCGCGCGAGGCGGTCAGCATGCGGACGGCGACGTCGATGGCCTCCACCATGCTCTCGGGGTTGGCGACGCCCTTCCACGCCCGATCGAATGCCGTGCCGTGGTCGACCGAGACGCGGAGGAAGGGCAGGCCCACCGTCACGTTCACCCCCGACAGGCCCGTCCACACCCCGCTCGCTTCATCGTAGATGAACCCGAGCGTCTTGACCGGGATGTGCCCCTGGTCGTGGTACATGGCGACGACGATGTGGAACTCGCCGCCGCGCGCTCGCGAGAACACGGTGTCCGCGGGCAGGGGTCCGTGAACGTCCAGGCCCTCGCGGCGGGCGTCCTCGACGGCGGGGATGATCGAGCGCTGCTCCTCGTCGCCGAAGAGCCCCTCCTCCCCGGCGTGGGGGTTGAGCCCGCACACGGCGATGCGCGGGTGCAGCTCGCCGAGGCCCGCCATCGCCCGCTGTGCCAGCCGGAGCACGCGCAGGACGCGGTCCCGGGTCACCAGGTCCGGGACCCGGCGGAGGGCGACATGGGTGGTGACGTGGATGACCCGGAGCTCGCGGCCCATCAGGAGCATCGCGAAGTCGCGGGTGTCGGACAGCTGGGCCAGGATCTCGGTGTGCCCCGTGTGGGGCTGGCCGGCCGCGGCCAGAGCCTCCTTGTTGATGGGGGCGGTGACGATGCCGTCGAGCGCTCCTGCCCGGCAGAGCCGGACCGCCGTCTCGATGTAGGCGTATGCGGCCCGGCCGGCCTCGGCGCTCACGGCGCCGCGGGGGAGGGTGGCGGCGTCCGCGTTGCCGAGGTCGAGGCACTCGATGGTGCCGGGCGTGCCCGTGCCCTCCTCCACGCGCCCGAGCGCGCGGAGGGCGAGCGGCGAGCGCACGAGCTCCATGGCGGCGGCCATCACCGACCGATCGCCGATCACCATCGGGCGGCAGGACGCCGCCACGTCGGCGCGGGCCAGGGCCTTGACGATGATCTCCGGCCCCACGCCAGCGGGGTCGCCCATCGTGATGCCGAGTCGCGGCCGATGCGATCTGACCGTGCGGTCCCCGCCGTTCATGCGCGCAGCGGCTGGGGTCGACTGCGGAGAAGGCCGAGCCACAGGTCCCGGTCGCCGAAGCCCCCGGCCTTGGTCAGGATGGGGAGGCGGCCGCCGCCGGCCACCAGGGTCCCGAGCGCCAGCCCCGCGGCCGGCGCTCCGGTCAACTCCAGCCGGCCCGCGCCGAGAACCCGGAAGACGGAATGAAGGGTTTCTCCTCCCACGACGGCCAGCAGGTCCGGCCGCCGGATGGCGAGCACGGCCGCGGTGGCGCGCGCCAGGGCCCCGGCCACATCCGCCTGGCGCGGGGCGGGCGATGGACGGGCGGCGGGATCCGTCATGACGGCCGGCCGGCCCGCCTCGAGCGCCCGAGCCGCTTCGGCCACGGCCGCGGCCTCGCCGTTCTCGAGCCGGGCGATGCTGGCGGCGCCGGCGCTCCCCAGCGCCTCGACCTGGACCTGTGAGGCCGGCTGGGGGCTGCCGACCACGATGAGCCATGCCCGGCCGGTCGGGAGCTCCCCTGGCCGCGATGGCGCGCCGAGCAGGGCGGCCATCGCCCGGGCGAGGCCGGCCGACCCGGCGAGGAGAACGCGCCGGTGATGCAGGGCCGCGCGCGCCAGGGTGTCCAGGTCTCCCGGCGTCTCCGCGTCGGGCACGATCAAGCCCCCGGGCGCGCGCTTCAGGACGCGGACGAGATCCGGGCCGGCGCCCCGGACCGTGGCGAGGGGCAGGTGCACCATGGGTCTCGCCGTGCCAGCGGCGAGCAGCTCGACCACGCGAGAGGTGTGACCCGGATACGTCGGGTCCTGGCCGATCGCGGTCTCGTGCACCGGCCTGCCATTCACGGTCACCAGGCCGTCGACGACGCGCCGTCCCTGCTCGGGGAACGCCGGGCAGATCACCGCGGACTCGACCGGCCCGGCATCCATCAGCGCGTCGATCTCCGCGCCGACGTGGCCGCGCATGGTGGAGTCGATCTTCTTGAAGAGGCGCCCGGCGCCGATGCGGGCCGAGAGGCGGTCGGCGACCTCCCGGACGCGCGCCTGCGCGCCCGGGGCGTCCAGGGCGCGCGTCGCGGTGTCGACGGCCGCGGTGTGCCACTCGGGGCCGGGCGTGTCAGGGGCGACGAACACCGCCACCCGAGCGCCGCCGGCGAAGAGCGCCCCGGTGTCGCAGGCGCCGGTCAGGTCGTCGGCGACGATGGTGAGGTGCATGGGTCGTGCTGAGACCCTACCACAAGACGTCGCGACGGCTTCATGGCGAGCGCGGATGGCCGAAGCTATACTGGCCGCTGCCATGTGGATCGCGCTCCTCTTGGTGCTGCTGGGCGGCGCGTTCGGGTTGTCCGGGCCCGGAGCCGCCGCCCCCGCCGAGCCCGGGCGGGCGCTCGACCTGATCACCCCGCGGCGCGCACAGATGGCGCCGGACTTCGAGATCTCCACCGTCGATCGCGGCACGATCCGCCTGTCGGACCTCCGGGGCAAGGTCGTCTTCGTCAACTTCTGGGCGACATGGTGCGACCCCTGCAAGGAGGAGATGCCGGCCATGGAGCGCCTCTACCGGCGCTTCCGGGACCGCGGTCTCGTCGTGGTGGCGGTGTCGGTGGACACCCAGGCGTCGCGGGTCGCGCCGTTCGTGAAGGAGCGGGGGTTCACGTTCCCGGTCGGTCTCGACTCCCGCATGGTGGTGGCAAACCTCTACACCGTGCGGGCGGTGCCCTCGACCTTCATCGTCGCCCGCGACGGCCGGCTCACCTCGCTGGCCATGGGCCCGCGAGAATGGGATGGCCCGGACGCGCTCGCCCTTTTCGGGGCGATGCTCAGGTGAGGCGGTGACCGAGGCGCTGGGTGTCCTGGTCGCCTTCTCCGCGGGCCTCTTCTCCTTCCTCTCGCCGTGCGTGCTACCCCTCTTTCCGTCCTACCTGTCGTTCATCACGGGCATGTCGGTCGAGCGCCTGGCCGGGGAGTCCGGGCTGTCCGACCGAGCGCGGGTGCTCGGCCACTCCCTGGCGTTCATCGCCGGCTTCACCGCCGTCTTCGTGAGCCTCGGCGCCTCCTTCAGCGCGGCCGCGCAGTTCCTGCTCGACTACCGGGAGTTCATCCGCGTGGCGGGCGGCGCGCTGATCGTCGTCTTCGGGCTGTACATCGCCGGTGTGCTCCGGATCGCGGCCTTCACCCAGGCCCTTCAGATCCAGATCCGGAGCCGCCCGGCCGGGCTGCTCGGGTCCTTCGCCGTCGGCCTGACCTTCGCGGTCGGGTGGACGCCGTGCGTGGGCCCGATCCTCGGCTCCATCCTGACCCTGGCCAGCAACGAAGGGACGGTCGGCAAGGGCGTGGGCCTGCTCCTCGCGTACTCCGCCGGTCTGGGTATCCCGTTTCTCGTGTGCTCTCTGGCGCTCGGGGGGTTCCTGGGCTTCTTCCGGCGCTACCGCCCGTTCATTCCTCTCGTGGAGAGGGGGGCCGGCGTGATGCTGGTGATGGTCGGGGTTCTCGTGCTGACCAACTACTACGTGGTCCTGAACGCCTGGGCGGTGAGCGTCACTCCCGAGTGGCTGCTCCGGCGGCTGTAGCCCCTTCCCGTCGTGCCCATCCACGTCAGGGTCCCCGCGACTTCCGCCAATCTCGGGCCCGGATTCGACGTCCTCGGCCTCGCCCTCGGCCTGCACAACGAGGTCGCCGTCGAGGAGGCCGACGGGGTGACGGTCGCGGTGCTGGGCGAGGGCCAGGGGACCCTGCCCGCGGACGCGAGCAACGTGATCGTGCAGGGGATACAGCGCGTGTACGCCGCCGCGGGCCGGCCCTTCCGTGGCGCCGCCGTCGAGAGCGTGAACCGCATTCCACCCCGCCGGGGGCTCGGGTCGAGCGCGGCCGCCTGGGTGGCCGGGTTCACCGCGGGCAACGCGCTGCTCGGCTCGCCGCTGGACGGCGAGGCGTTGCTCACCCTCGCCGGCCAGGCCGAAGGCCATCCCGACAACGTCGCCGCGGCACTCCTCGGTGGCCTCACGGTATCCGCGTCGGTGAACGGGCGGGTGGTGGCCCTGCGCGTGCCTGTCCCGCCGGAGATCTCCTGGGTCGCCCTCGTGCCCGCCATGGAGAGCTCCACCAGCGAGGCCCGCGCCGTGCTGCCGGTGGCGGTGCCGCGCGCCGACGCGGTGTTCAATCTACAGCGCCTCGGCCTCCTGCTGGGCGCACTGGGGGCGGGCCAGCCCGCGCTGCTGGGCGAGGCGATGCAGGACCGGCTCCACGAGCCCTACCGCATCCGCCTCTTTCCCTGGCTCGGGCGCGTCGCCCGGGCCGCGCGCGAGGCGGGCGCCCTCGGCTGCGTCCTGAGCGGCGCGGGGCCGTCGGTCCTCGCGGCCGCAGCCGGCGAGGCCGAGGGAGTCGCCCTCGCCATGGAGCGGGCGCTCTCGGCGGAGGGCCTCGACGGAACGGCGCACGTCCTGGCCGTTGACCTCGAAGGCGCCGTCTGGCAAGCCCGCGCCTGACCGGCGCGCTCGCGCCCGGAGGCGCTGCGCGTCCGTGCATAAGCTTGACGGCCCGTCGCGGCGGGCAGTACCATCACACCATGGTGTCCTCGCGACGCCGTGTCGCGGAAAGGTGAGCGGTCTTGATCAAGAGCGATCGCTGGATCAAGCGGATGGCGCTCGGCAAGAGCATGATCAAGCCGTTCGAGGAGCGGCAGGTGCGACAGGGCATGATCTCGTACGGGGTCTCGTCGTACGGGTACGACATCCGCATCGCCGACGAGTTCAAGATCTTCACGAACATCAACACCAGCATCGTCGATCCCAAGGCGTTCGACCCCCGGTCGTTCGTCGACGTGCAGGGCGATGTCTGCCTCATCCCGCCGAACTCGTTTGCGCTGGGCCGCTCGGTGGAGTACTTCCGTATCCCCCGCAACGTCATGACGATCTGCGTGGGCAAGTCCACGTACGCCCGGTGCGGGATCATCACGAACGTGACGCCGTTCGAGCCGGAGTGGGAGGGGTTCGTCACGCTCGAGATCAGCAACACCACGCCGCTCCCCGCGAAGATCTACTCCAACGAAGGCATTGCGCAGGTGCTCTTCTTCGAGGCCGACGAGGCGTGCGAGACATCGTACGCGGACCGGCAGGGGAAGTACCAGGCCCAGCAGGGGATCGTCCTCCCCACGGTGTGACGGTCCGGGCCAGGAGGTGAGGGATCATGGCTGAGCAGAAGCGCAAGGAGACACGCCCGAGCAAGCCCCCGGAGTCCGAGGACGGGGCGAAACCGGCCGAAGGGCTGGCCAAGAAGGGCAAGAAGATCAAGGAGGACCTGGATAACCTCCTCGACGAGATCGACGACATCCTGGAGGAGAACGCCGAGGAGTTCGTCAAGAGCTACGTCCAGCGGGGCGGCGAATAGCGGCGAGCGACTGATGGGCGGCGGGACGCGTCAGCGCGCCCCGCCGCCAAGACATGACGGGTGGGCCTCCCGCGGTCAGCGCCGCGCGGGGCGAGGCGGGCCGGTGCCGCGCTCCGGCACGAGCCCGCGGCGAGGGAGCCGATGCCGATCTACGAGTACCGCTGCTCCGAGTGCGGGGCCGAGTTCGAGAAGCTCGTGGACGCCAGGACCAGGGTGGCGTGTCCGGCGTGCGCGGGCTCCCAGGTGATGCGCCGCCTGTCGCTATTCCGGGCCGTCGGGGCCCGGGGGGTGGCGGACAGCGCCCCCGCTGCCGGTGGCGGCGGATGCTGCGGCGGTGGCTGCGGCTGCCACTAGTCCCATCGCCTGCTCCGGGTGAGCGACCGTTCCACGGGGCCCGGGCTCGTGCCCGGGCCCCTGGTGTCTGCGGCGGCGGCGCGCCGGAGATGACGGGGCAGTCCGTGGATCTGAGGCAGCTCGAGATCTTCGCGCGGGTCGCCGCGCTCGGGTCGTTCTCGCGCGCGGCCGAGGCGCTCCACCTCACCCAGCCGACGGTCTCCGAGCACATCCGCGCCCTGGAGGACGAGCTCGGCATCCGGCTGCTCGACCGCCTGGGGCGGGGAGCCGTGCTCACCAAGGCCGGTCATCTGCTGATCGCGTACGCCCACCGGTTGCTCGACCTGCTGATCGGGGCCGCGGCGCCGGTCGGGGCGCCCCGGTGGGTGCGGTCGCTTCGCCCGGCGGCTACGGCCGCCCGCCGCTCTTCAGGAATGCGATCAGCTTGCGATGGAGCTCGGGGGGCATGGTCGTCTCGCGCAGACGCCGGGCGGCGTCGACCGTTCCGCGATAGGTATTGACGAAGGCCACGCAGGGCTCGCAGCCCTCGAGGTGCCATTCGAGCAGCTCGGCCTGGTGTTTCGGCAGGGCGCCGTCCACGTAATCGGCCAGCAGGTCGACGCACTCCCGGCACCCGATCTCCGGCGATCCTCCGTCCATGCGGCCCTCCGTTGGTGCCTGCTCGCCGCTGTCGGGCACCTTACCACACCGCGAGGCGAGCGAATTCACGCCTATCCATTAGGATGTCCGCGCGGCGCGTTTCGCTTCCGCCGCCCGGTGCGGGCAAGGGCCGATGCGCTCTGCCGGGCCCGGTTGCCGGCCGCCGGAGCGGCGCTCGCCTCGGCCCCGGTGCGATCGGCACTCGAGAGGCCGAGAGCTGCGGGCGCCCGAAGTCGATTCCGGCGGGGATCGCCCGGGCTCGAGTGCGGCGTACCACGCGTCCGGTGAGGGCCGTCGGGTTGACGGGTGGAGGCACGACCCCTATCATGAGGCGCACGTGCGCGGGCGAGCGCATCGGCCCGCCGCCAAAGGAGACGTGAATGCCCGACGTGCCGGTCACCGAGGCGCAGGAGCAGCGAGTTCAGGGCTTCGTCACTGCCTTCCAGACGCTGCGCGCCGAGGTCAAGAAGGTCATCGTCGGTCACGACGATGTGATCGGCCACGTGCTCGCCGGGCTCTTCGCGGGCGGCCACGTGCTGCTCGAAGGCGTGCCCGGCCTTGGCAAGACCCTCCTGATCAAGACGCTGGCCGAGGGCCTCGAGCTGAGCTTTTCGCGCATTCAGTTCACACCCGACCTCATGCCCGGCGACATCATCGGGACCAACATGATCGTCGAGGACGCCGACGGCCGGAAGCACTTCCAGTTTCAGCGCGGACCCATCTTCGCGCACATCCTGCTCGCCGATGAGATCAACCGGGCCACTCCGAAGACCCAGTCGGCGCTGCTCGAGGGCATGCAGGAAGGCTGCGTCACGGTGTCGGGCGTGGGGCATCTGCTCCCGGCGCCGTTCTTCGTCCTCGCCACCCAGAACCCGATCGAGATGGAGGGCACCTACCCCCTGCCCGAGGCCCAGCTCGACCGGTTCCTCTTCAAGCTGCGCGTCAAGTACCCGGCGCTCGAGCAGCTGGTCGAGATCATCGACCGGACCACGCGGAGCCGCGAGGTCGACGTGCGGCGCGTCATGACCGGGGCCGAGGTGATCGGCTTCCGGGAACTCATCCGGGAGGTCCCGATCGCGGGGCATGTGCGCGATCTGGCCTCGTACCTGGTCCTGGCCACGCACCCCCAGTGGGAGCGCGCGCCGGAGTCGACCCGGCGCTTCGTGCGCTACGGGGCCAGCCCCCGCGGCGCGCAGGCCCTCGTCCTCGGCGCCAAGGTACGCGCCCTGGCCGACGGCCGGTACAACGTCAGCACCGACGACCTTCGCGCCATGGCTCTTCCCGCGCTCCGCCATCGGCTCATCTTGAACTTCGAGGGCGAGGCGGAGGGGATCGACGCCGACCGCCTGCTCGCCGAGCTGATGGAGGCTGCCGAGCAGATGGCGACCGAGGGCAAGGAAGCCTTCCTCCGGTAGACCCGGCGACAGCAAGACGGCAGATAGGAGGGAGCAGATGGGCGACGCCTCGGTGCTCGAGCGACTGGTGGCCGATGTCATTCGGCAGGTGCGACTGCGCCGCGCCGAGTTCTACGGGGCGAGGGGGCTGCTCGCGGGAGCGATCGCGGGTTCGATGCCTCTGGTCTTTCGGGAGACGCTGGGCGACCTCGGCTACGTGCTCGCGGCCGGCCTTCTTCTCGCCGGGGGACTCGCCGGGGCCCTGTACGGGTTCCTGCTCTCGGTGCCCGTGGCCGACGCCGCCAGGATCGCCGACCGCGGCTACGGCCTGCAGGACCGGGTGTCCACCGCCCTCGAGTGGGGCGATCGAACTGATGCCGGAGGCCTCGCTGGCGCGCTCGTCGCCGATGCCGCCCGGCGGGCGGAGGACGTGCCGCGGCGCCGCGTGGTGGCGCGGAGGCTGCCTCGATCGGCGAAGTTCATCCCCGTGCCGCTTGCCCTGGGATTGGCCCTGGCCCTGGCCCCACCAATTCCGCTGCCCCAGGGCGGGCTCCCGAACTTCTCCGCCTCCACCTCCGACGAGGACGACGAGAAGGACGAGCGGGTCGGCAAGCTCGAGATGGACGATAGGCCCAAGGCAGCCAAGCGGGATCCCGTCACGCAGCGCTCCGAGGTGCAGGAGCGAACCTTGACCCCCCGGCCCGGCGGGGGGGCGCCCAGCCAGCCCGGCGACCTGTCGGCGCTGTTCAAGGACACCTCCCTCGGCGGGCGAGCGCCTGACTTCAACTCTTTTCTCAAGCAGGGCGACGAGCGACTCAAGATGCTCGAGCAAGTCGATCGCCTCCCGGATCTCGCCCAGGACTTCACGCAGCGCCAGAGCAAGATGGTCTTCCAGAAGGCCAAGGCGCTGCAGGGCGGCCTCAACCCGGGCCAGTTCTCACCGGAGAAGATGCGGGAGCTGCTCAACGAGATGGAACGACTCGGCCGGCGGGGGGGCGGGAGCGGGGGCGAGAGCGGATGGGGCGGCGACATCTCGGAGGGCATGGAGGCCCTCGACCAGGGCCAGCACGATCGCGCCATGCAGGCCATGGAGCGCGCACTGTCCAAGTTGCGATCGATGGAGGATGGGGGCCGCGACGGCAAGGGACTCCGCGGTGGCCGCGAAGAAGCTGAGCGACGCGGCGCCGGTCGGGGCCGGGATCGTGGGGCGGGGCAGGGCGGCGGCATGGGCGACGAGGGAGATTTCCCGGAGGGCGAGGGCTCTCTGCCCGGTCGAGGCACGAGTCCGAGCGCCAAGGGCGACGCCACGGAACGGCTGCGCGGCAACCCGTTCGACGTCGGGGTCGAGGGCGAGATGCGCTCCGGCAAGAAGGAGGGCATGGACACGAACCTCGTGGGCAAGGGCGTCAACATGCCGTCCCGGCTGCAGTACCTCGGCGTGATCGGCCAGTACCGCAAGATGATGGAGGAGGCCATCGCGCGCGAGCAGGTGCCGCGGGAGTACCAGGAGCAGGTCAAGGGCTACTTCCAGTCGCTCGACGAGAAGTAGGGCCGATGCCCAGTGCGGCGAGGGGGGCCGATCTGCTCGCCCCCGATTTCACGGGGCAGCTGGAGCGGCTCGCCCTGCTCTCGCGGCGGGCGTTCCGGGGCAGGGTCAAGGGCGAGCGCCGGAGCCCGCGCAAGGGGAGCAGCGTCGAGTTCTCCGACTACCGGCCGTACGGGGCCGGTGACGACCTGCGCTACGTCGACTGGAACGTCTACGGCCGGTTCGACCGGCTCTACCTCAAGCTGTTCGTCGACGAGGAGGACCTGTGCCTGCACCTTCTCGTGGACGCCTCCGCCTCGATGGGCTCCGGAGCGCCGTCCAAGATGCACTTCGCCCGCCGCCTGGCCGCTGGACTCGGGTTCGTCGGCCTGGTGAACCTCGAGCGGGTCGGCGTCGCCGCCCTGCGGGACCGCCTGGCGGAGGGATGGAGCCCGACGCGCGGCCGCAACCAGGTGCTTCCGCTCTTCGAGTTTCTCGGTCGGATCGAGCCCATGGGTCGCACCTCGCTCGGCGCCTCGCTCGGCACCTACGCCCTGCGCGCCCGGGAGATCGGCCTCGCCGTGGTGATCTCGGACCTGATGGATCCGGAGGGATACGAGCGGGGGCTCAAGGCGCTCCTGGAGCGGCGGTTCGACGTCCACGTGGTGCATCTGCTGAGCCCGGACGAGATGCAGCCGTCCTTCGGGGGCGATCTGCGGCTCGTGGACGCCGAGACCGGGGAGGAGCGCGACCTCACCCTGGACAGTGAGGCGCTGCGAATCTATCGCCAGCGCCTGCACGAGTTCCTGGAGCGCGCGGAGGCGTTCTGCCGGAGCAACGAGATCGGCTACCACCGGGTTGTCACGGACACCCCGCTCGAGGAGTTCATGCTGCGTCAGCTCAAGGGTGCTCTTCTCGCATGACGTTTCTCAGCCCTCTCGCGCTCCTCGTCGCCGGTCTGTCGGTCCCGCTCCTGCTCCTGTACTTCCTCAAGGTGCGGCGGCGTCAGCAAGCCGTGTCGAGCCTGCTGCTGTGGGATCCCGCCCTGCGCGACCGGGAGGCGTCGGCCTTCTTCCAGCGCTTGCAGCGGGACCCGCTGATCCTGCTCCAGATCCTGGCCTTGATCGCCCTCGCCCTCGCCCTGGCCCGGCCGGCCGCGACCGTGATGGGGCAGGGGAACAAGCGCGTGGTCCTGGTCGTGGATGGCGCCGCGTCCATGAAGGCCACCGACGTCAGCCCGTCGCGGTTCGCCCGCGCCCAGCGCGACGCGCTGGAGCGCCTCGCGCAGCAGGGCGAGGGGGCCGAGGTCATGGTGATCCACGCAGTCATCCAGCCCCGGGTGGTGGTTCCGTTCACCCGGGATCGGGAGCGGGCGGTGGCGGGGATCCGGAGCCTCCAAGCCCAGGACATCCCGAGCCGGCTGGGCGAGGCGGTCCGGACGGCCCGGGCGCTGGTGGGGCAGGACGCTCGGGCGGAGATCCACGTCTTCACCGACGGGGCGAACGCGGGCGCCCTGGCCGCTCAGGGCGACGACGTCCGCGTCCGCTGGGTCGGCGTTGGCAGTCGCGGCCGCAACGTGGCCATCACCAACTTCGGGGTCCGCCGGAACTACCTCGGAGCGTTCGGATCCCAGGCCTTCGCCTCGGTCGCCAACTTCTCGGACGAGACGCAGCGGCTGTCGTTCGTGCTGTCGGTGGACGACAAGACGGTCGCCGAGCAGGCGCTCGATCTCGGCCCGCAGGTGCGCCGGGCTCTCGTCCTGCCCTTTGCGCACGAGGGCGGAGGAGTGGTCCGGGCCCGGCTGCGCGTGACGGACGACCTGGTCTCCGACAACGTGGCCCAGGCCGTGATCCCGCCGCCGCGGGCGATCACCGTGCTCCTGGTGAGCCCCGGCAACCTCTTCCTGGAGAAGGTCCTCGGGACCGACCCCCAGGTCGAGCTGGAGACGCGGACGCCCGACGCGTACCAGGGCGGCATGAACGGGTTCGACGTGGTGGTGCTCGACAGCGCGAGCCCGCCGCGGGTCGGGAGCGGCCGCTATGTCTTGATCAACACCATGCCCAGCGACGTGCCCATCGAGGTGCTCGGGCGCCTCGAGGCCCCGACCATCATGGACTGGGACCGCAACCACCTCATCATGCGGCAGGTGGACTTCGCCAAGGTCGCCATCGAGGAGGCCATGCGGGTGCGGCCGATGGCGGCGGGCAAGACGCTGGTGGAGGCCGTGGGCGGCCCGCTCGTGTACCTGCTCGAGGAGCGCGACCGCAAGGCCGTGTTCTTCGGCTTCGACCTGTTCCGGTCCGACTTTCCGCTGCGGGTGGCGTTCCCGCTGATGCTCTCGAAGAGCTTGCGCTGGCTGCATCCAGCCGGACTCGACCAGTCGAGCTTTCAGCTGCAGACGGGCCAGCCCTTGCTCCTGCCCGTCGAGCACGGGGTGGCCAGCGCCACGGTGATCACGCCCTCGGGCCGCCGCGTCGAGGCCCAGGTGGCGCGCGGCCAGGCGAGCTTCACCGAGACCGACGAGGCGGGTGTCTACACCGTGAACACGGTGCGGGGCGACACGAAGATCGCCGTGAACCTTGCCGACGCCGGGACCTCCGACCTCACGCCCCAGCCTCTTCCCGCGTTCGTGGAGGGTGTTCGGCCCGACGCGCCCCCCGTGCCCATCCAGCGCGAGCTATGGCCGTACCTGGTCATGTTCGCCGGCGCCATCCTCCTGATCGAGGGGCTCCTCTACTGGCGCCGGCAATCGCTCGGGCGCTTCCGGCTGCCCATGGCCGCGGGCGACCGCTGGGCGCTGGGGCTCCGGTGCCTGCTCGTCGCCGCTCTGCTGGTGGCGCTCAACCGGCCGACGATGCCGCGCTGGGTGGACCAGCTCAACGTCCTGTTCCTCCTCGACGTGTCGGACAGCGTGAGCCTCGCTGCCCGGGAGAACGCGTACCGGTTCGCGGCGCAGGCCGCCGGCGCGATGCAGCCCGGGGACCAGGTGGGCCTGGTCCTGTTCGGGTCCGACGCCGTCGTCGACCAGGGGCTCAAGGGCACGACGAAGCTCGACCGCCCGCAGGCCGAGGTCGGGGCCCGGGGCACGAACCTCGCGCAGGGCCTGCAGCTCGCCCTGGCCACGGCGCCCCCCGGACACGCCAACCGCTTCGTGCTCCTCACCGACGGGCGCCAGAACGCCGGCAACGCGCTGGCCGTCGCCCAGGCGGCCAAGGATGCCGGCGTGGACATCCACTACGTCCCGGCTCCCCTCACCTTCAGCCAGGAAGTGACCGTGGAGTCCATGATCCTCCCGCAGGAGGTGAAGTTCGGGGAGCCGTTCCAGGCGAAGGTCGTGGCCTGGAGCCAGCGCGACGCGCAGGGGCGGCTGTCCCTCTTCCGCAACGGCGAGTTCCTCGGCTCGCAGGTGGTGCGCCTGACCGGGGGCAAGAATGTGTACACCTACCGGCAGTCGCTCGAGCAGAGCGGCATTCACGTGTACCAGGCGGCCATCGAGGTCGAGGGCGACACCATCGAGGAGAACAACCGGGCGGTCGGCACCGTGGTGGTGCGCGGACGCCCACAGGTGCTGCTTGCCGACAAGGATCCCGGCCAGGCCCGGGCCCTCGCCTCGGCCCTCCGGACCCAGTACATCGACGTGCAGGTCGTCCAGCCCGAACGCATCCCGAAGGACGTGGCCGGGCTCGAGAAGTACGACGGGGTCATCCTGTCGAACGTGTCCTCCCTCAAGCTCACCAGGAAGCAGATGGAGAGCATCCGGGACTACGTGCGCGATCAGGGCGGCGGGCTCCTCATGGTGGGCGGCGAAGACAGCTTCGGCCTCGGCGGATACTACCGGACACCCGTCGAGGAAGCTCTCCCCGTGACCATGGAGGTCAAGCAGAAGATCGAGATCCCGAGCCTGGCCGTGGTGCTCTCCGTCGACCGCTCGGGGTCGATGGCGATGACCACGAGCGGCGAGAAGATCACCAAGCTCGACATTGCCAAGGAAGCGGCTCATCTCGTGGTCGACCTGCTCGACGAGCGCAACGAGGTCGGCGTGATGAGCTGGGACACGGAGTTCCTCTGGGACGCCCCGGTGCGCTCGGCCCGGGACAAGCAGGCGATCCACAACGCGATCTCCACGGTCAAGGCCGGGGGCGGGACGGACGGATACCCGGCGCTGAAGGAGTCGTACCAGGTGCTGTTCGAGCGCCCGGCCCTGCTCAAGCACGTCATCTTCCTGTCCGATGGACAGATGACGCGCGGCGACTTCCAGGGCCTGATCCGGCGCATGGCCAAGGACAAGATCACCGTGTCCACGGTGGCCATCGGCAAGGATGCCGACGTGCAGCTCATGTTCGACGTGGCCAAGTGGGGCCGCGGGCGCTTTTACTACACCGAGGACGACTCGACCATCCCGCGGATCTTCACGCTGGAGACGCAGCTCGCCTCCAAGTCGTCGCTGATCGAACAGCCATTCCGGGCCGCCCTGGCCTCCCCGGCCCACGAGGCGATCCAGGAGATCGATTGGAAGTCGTCTCCGCCCCTGGGCGGCTACGTCGCCACCACGCTGAAGGGGACGGCGGACATGGTGCTGATGACGCACCAGGAAGATCCGCTGCTCGCCACCTGGCGCTACGGCCTCGGGCGCAGCGCCGCCTTCACCTCGGACGCCAAGGCCAAGTGGGCACTGCTGTGGATGCGGTGGAATGGCTTCAACAAGTTCTGGTCGCAGCTCGTCCGGTGGACGCTCCGCAGCGGGACGCGGAGCGACACTGTGGCCAGCGTGGCCCGCGTGGACGAGACGGGCGAGGTCCTGGTCGACGCCGTCGACAGCAAGGGCGAGTTCATCAACTTCCTCGATTCGCAAGTCGGGGTTGTCTCTCCCGACAAGCAGCGGAACGTCGTGGAGCTCGAGCAGGTGGCGCCCGGCCGCTATCGCGGGCGCTTCCCGGCCTCCCAGGAGGGCGTGTACCTGGTCGGCATGGCCCAGCGCCGCGGCGAGCAGATGATGGGCTCGCAGCTGGCGGGGCTGGTGGTACCGTACTCGCAGGAGTTCCGCGACCTGGGCGTGGACGAGGCGTTCCTGCGGGAGCTCAGCGAGCTGACCGGGGGAGGCCCTCTCGCCGCGCCGAAGGACGCGTTCCTCCAGGCCCGCCGGCGGTCGCGGCTGGCCCTGGATCTATGGCCCTGGCTGGTCGGCGCCGTCGCGGTGATGATGATCCCCGAGATCGCGCTGCGCCGGGTGGGGCCGGGCCTGCTTTCGCGACTCGGCGGCCCCTTCCGCCGGCGCCGCGGGGAAGGGGGGTCGTCGGCATGAGGCGGCACATGGCGATCTACTGCGCAGTCGCGGCGCTCATGGCGGTTCTGGCTGTCGAGGCGACGGCCGCGGTCAAGGCTCGCTCGGTGCTCATCCTGCCCTTCGGCGCCGCCGAGCTGGGAAGTGACGAGCAGTGGGTCGGGGAGGGGGTGGCCCAGGTGCTGATGCTCGGGCTCGTTCACACGCCATCCCTCCTGCAGGTCGAACGGTCGCGTATCCGGCCGGTGCCGGCCTCCGGCGTGTGGGACGAGCAGGCCGCCCAGCAGGCGGGCAAGACCCTGCGCGCTGACCTCGTCCTGTTCGGGGAGGTCAAGCGCGCGGGCGACGAGCTGTCGATCCAGCCGCGGTACCTCGAGCTGCGCGGGGACCGACTGGAGCGGGTGAACCTCGACCCCGTCGCCACCCCCGCCGCCGCCCTGCCGGAGAAACTGCGGGGCCTGCCCGTCGCGTACGGCCGGAGCCTCAAGATCCCGCTCACCGACGCCGAGGCGACCCGGATGCACAAGGCGGCCGGCGCGACGTCCTCGGCACGGGCCTTCGAGGGCTACGTACGCGGCAGGCTCGCCGCGTACCGCGGCACGCAGGAGGCCAACGAGGCGGCGGTGGACCTCCTGGCGCGCGCCATCGAGCTCGACGCTCAGTTCGTGGCGGCGCAGTTCGCCCTCGGCGTGGTCCACCAGGCCCTGGGCAACCGCTGGAAGGCCGCAGCGCAATACCGCGCGGCCGCCCAGCTGGACCCTCAGTTCCCGGAATCCTACAAGGCGCTCGGCGACCTGTTCCTGACCGCGCCCCGGCGGCTGTACGACCAGGCGGTCGAGGCGTACACGAAGGCGCTGGAGGTGAGGCCGTTCTACGCCGAGGCCTACGTGGGGCTGGGGGACGCCAAGGCGGCGAAGGGAGAAGTGGACGGGGCCGTCCAGGCCTATCAGAAGGCACTTCTGCACAACCCCCTCAACCCCAAGGTGTACGTGAGCCTGGGCAAGATCTACTACACGGAGAAGGGCCTCTACTTCGAGTCCGTCAACGCCTACAAGAAGGCCATCGATCTCGACCCCGGCTACCTGGACGCCCGGATGGGCCTGGGCGAGGTGTACGAAGAGAAGGGCCTGTACCCGGAGGCGATCGCCGAGTACAAGCAGGTCGTGGACCAGGACGCCAAGAACACGGGGGCGCTCTACAACCTGGCCCTCGTGTACGAGAAGGTGGACGTCAAGGAGTCCATTGCCCTGTGGGAGCGGTACATCCAGCTCGCCAGTCCCATCCCGTCGGAGAAGGACTGGGTGGATGTGGCTCGCCTCCACCTGCGCAAGCTGAAGTCCCAGCTCGACAAGGAAAAGAGCAACTGACGCACCGGTCACCCTCACGAGAGCGCGCCGCCATCGCTGGGTTCCCGGTGGAGGCGGGCGGGTGAGCGAGCTCCGTCGAGACCCGACCCGCGGCCAGTGGGTGCTGGTGCGGCCGCCGCAGGTGGTTTCCGGCGCGTCCGATGGCTGCCCGTTCTGTCCCGGGAACGAGGGCGCCACGCCCGCCGAGATCGCCGCGTACCGAAAGGACGGCTCGCCTCCGGACGGTCCGGGATGGTCGGTGCGGGTGGTGCCCGAGCGGGACCCATACTTCCGCATCGAATCGACCCTGGTGCGCGAGGGAGTGGGCCTCTACGACAGGGTCTCCGCTCGGGGCGCCACCGAGCTCATCGTCGAGAGCCCCGACCACGAGCTGACCGCGTCCTCGCTGGGCGAGGCCCAGTGGGAGCAGGTGCTCTGGATGTATCGGGACCGCCTCCACGACCTCAAGCGCGATCCGGCCCTGCGGGACATCCTGATCACGCGGCGGCATCGCCATCCGGGTTCTCGCATCGCCCACCCCTATTCCCGGCTCATCGCGGCCCCCATCGTGTTCAACGAGGTCCGCCACAAGCTGACCGCCGCACGCCAGTACTACCAGTACAAGCACCGCTGCATGTACTGTGACATCGTCCGCCAGGAGGTCGCTCATCCGGACCGCGTGGTCCGGCAGTCCGAGCACTTCGCGGTGCTGGTGCCGTACGCGCCCCCCTCGCCGTACGGGGTGTGGATCCTTCCCCGCCAGCACGGGTGTGCGTTCGACGAAGCCCTGAGCCCCGAGGCCAGCCAGGATCTCGCCCGTCTCCTGAGCGGCTATTTCCGGCTCCTGGCTGAGCGGCTGGGAGATCCCTCGTTCCAGATGACCCTGTACACCGCGCCCAACCGGAGCGCCAGGATCCTGCCCGAGGACTGGAAGACGATCATGGACGACTTCCACTGGCACATCGAGGTGGTCCAGGATCCGGCGCGGCTCACCCGGGTGGGCGGGATCTTCGTCAACCAGCTCCCTCCGGAAGAGGCGGCCCGGACGCTTCGTGACGCATGGAGTCACATCGGGCCCTGAAGTTGCCTCTTCCGACCCCGGTGTCCTGAGTCGACGAGCGCAGACTCACGTCGGTAGCGTGTGCGCAGAGCCGCAAGATCCCGCAAAGCTTGACAGGCCTGGCTGGAGGTGAGAAACTCCGACTTGAACGGTCGCCGATCTAAATGATCGGCGTCGGCCAATCGGATCGGGCGGAGGTCGGACGAGGTGCTTCGCTTCACGAAGCGGGCGGACTACGGGTTGATGGCGATGCACTACATTGCCAGTCAGACTGAACACAGCGCGGTCAGTAGCAAGCGGATCGCGGAGGAGTTCAACATTCCGGTGGAGTTGCTCGCCAAGATCCTCCAGCGGCTGGCCAGGGGGCGCCTGATCGAGAGCTACAGCGGTCCCAAGGGCGGTTACGTCCTGTCGAGGACGCCGAGCGAGATCACGGTCGGCGACGTGGTGCGGGCGCTCGAAGGGCCGATTCGGATCGTCAGTTGCCTGAGCACCGACCATGATTGCCCGCAGTTTCCCCGGTGTAACTTGCGCGGGCCAGTCCAGAAGATCCAGACGAGCATTAGCCGGCTCCTGGACACGATGACGCTGGCCGAGTTGACGGCGGAGCCGACTCCGGCCGTCGTCGGATGGCCGGCATTCGACAGATAGGAGAGATCGATGGCGCTGAAGCTTCCCATCTTCATGGACAGCCAGTCCACCACCCCGGTGGATCCGCGCGTCGTGGAGGCGATGATCCCGTTCTTCACCGAGCGATTCGGGCATCCCGCCAGCCGGAACCACTCGTTCGGGTGGGACGCGGAGGCAGGGCTGGATCGCGCGCGCGAGCAGCTGGGCCGGCTGGTGGGCGCCCGCGATCCCAAGGAGCTCGTGTTCACATCGGGGGGCACCGAGTCCATCAACCTCGCGATCAAGGGCGTGGCCGAGATGTACCGCGAGCGCGGCACGCACGTGGTGACCACTGCCATCGAGCAGCGCGCCGGTCTCGACGTGTGCAAGCGTCTGGAGCGCCAGGGGTTCGAGGTGACCTACCTGCCCGTGGGCAAGGACGGGCGAGTGGACGTCGACGAGCTGCGGCGGGCCCTGACCGATCGGACCATCCTGATCTCGGTGATGTTCGCCAACAACGAGATCGGCACCGTGCAGGATGTGGCGGCGATCGGCGCGCTGGCCAAGGAGCGCGGCATCGTCTTTCACACCGATGCGACGCAGGCGGTGGGCAAGGTCCCGGTGGACGTGGAGGGCATGGGGATCGACCTCCTGTCGTGCACGGCCCACCTCATGTACGGCCCCAAGGGAGTCGGTGCCCTGTACGTGCGGCGCAAGGGGCCGCGGGTGCGGATCGCCCCGATGATCGAGGGCGGAGGCCACGAGCGGGGAATGCGCTCGGGAACGGTGCCGGTGCCTCTCGCCGTGGGCTTCGGGCGGGCCGCCGAGATCTGTGGCGAGGTCATGGCAGAGGAGGGGCGGCGGCTGGCTTCCCTGCGCGACCGGCTCCAGGAGTCCATCCTGTCTCAGCTCGACGAGACGTTCGTCAACGGCGATCTGGCGCGGCGGCTCCCGCACAACCTGAACCTCTCGTTCGCGTACGTGGAGGGAGAGTCGGTGCTGATGGGCCTCAACAAGGAGGTCGCCCTCGCCTCCGGGTCGGCCTGCACCTCGGCCACGCTCGAGCCCTCGTACGTGATCTCGGCTCTGGGCGTGGATTCCGAGCTGGCGCACTCCTCGATCCGGTTCGGGTTGCACCGCTTTTCGACCGAGGAAGAGGTCGACTACGTCGGGCGCCGCACGTCCGAAGTCGTGCGGCGGCTGCGCGAGATGTCCCCACTCTACGAACTGGCCAAGGAAGGCGTGGACCTGAAGTCGATTCACTGGAAGGCGGAGTAGCCCGCCGCCAGTTCCCAGGAGGTCGAAGACGATGGCATACAGCGAGAAGGTGGTCGATCACTACAACAACCCGCGGAACGTCGGGTCCTTCATGAGGGACACCCCGGGGGTGGGGACGGGCCTGGTCGGGGCGCCTGAGTGCGGGGACGTGATGAAGCTGCAGATCAGGGTCAACCGGGAGACCGGGGTCATCGAGGACGCCCGGTTCAAGACCTTCGGGTGCGGCAGCGCCATCGCCTCGTCCAGCCTGGCCACCGAATGGCTCAAGGGACGCACCGTCGACGAGGCGGCCAAGATCAAGAACACCGACATCGTGACCGAGCTCAAGCTGCCGCCCGTCAAGATTCACTGCTCGGTGCTGGCCGAGGACGCCATCAAGGCCGCCCTCCAGGACTACCGGGAGAAGTGGTCGGCATCCGAGGCGACGACGGCAGGCGCGGAGACTTCGTGAAGCGTCCGCCCGCCCCGGTGCGTCACAAGGCGGGGGACGGAGGAAGAGTCGGGAGAGGGAGGGAGAAGCGGACATGGCGGTCGCGCTGACGGAACGGGCGGCGAAGCAGGTCAAGCAGCTGATGGAGGCGCAGAAGCTCGAGGGCGTGTTCCTCCGCATGGGCGTCAAGGGCGGTGGGTGCTCGGGGCTCTCGTACTCGCTGGAGTTCGACTCGGATGTCGGTCCCCACGACAAGAAGTTCGACATCGAGGGCGTCCCGGTGGTGTGCGACGTGAAGAGCTACCTGTACCTGAACGGAATCACCCTCGACTACGTCACCGAGGGGCTGACGGGCGGGTTCACCTTCGTGAACCCCAAGGCGAAGTCCACGTGCGGCTGCGGCCACTCGTTCAACGCGTAGGACCCGCACGCGTGAGCTAGGCGCGGGACTCGGGACCCACGACGACGACGAGGACGGGCTCGCGAGGCCCGTTTTCGTTTTTCCGAGAGCTCTGGGATGGACAACTATTTCACCGTGTTCGGCCTGCCCCGCAAGCTGGCCCTCGACGAGGGCGAGCTGCAGCGGCGCTTCTACGACCTGTCGCGGCGGTGCCACCCGGACTTTCACCAGGGAGGCACCGCCGCGGAGCAGGCGGCGGCCCTCGGCGCCTCCGCGCGTGTCAACCGCGCGTACCGGGCGCTGCGCGAGCCGCTGTCCCGCGTGGAGTATCTGATCGCGCTGGAGGATGGGAGCGACGCGAGCGAGGGCGCGCGGGACACGCCCGTCGCCCCTCCGGAGCTTCTGGCCGAGATGATGGATGTGCAGGAGGCGTTGGAGGAGGCCAGGGCCGCCGGGCTGGACGCGAACGGGCGGGCCGCGCTCGACGCCCAGCGGCAGCGGCTCTGCGCCCGCTACAACGCCGAGTACGAGGCCATCGTGAGCCGGATGGCGGACTGGGATGCGGCGGAGGAGGGCGCCGCGACACGGCGGGCCCTGCTTGCATGGTTCGGGCAGCGGCTGGCCACCCGCGCATACCTCAGCACGGTGATCGGCGATCTCCGCGAGGCGCTGGGAGAGGATGACGACAGGCATGGGGCGCATCGTCGGCATTGATCTGGGGACGACCAACAGCCTGGTCGCGTACGTGGACCGGGGTGTGCCCCGCGTGATCCCCGACGACGACGGGCGCGCCCTCTTGCCGTCGATCGTCGCCTTCACGGCGGCCGGCGTGCTCGTCGGGGAGGCGGGACGCCGCCAGCTCACCCGCAATCCCGCCCGCACCATCTATTCGGTCAAGCGTCTGATGGGTCGCGGCCACGACGACGTGCGCGACGAGCTCGCGCACGTTCCCTACGAGGTGGTGCCGGCGGCCGAGGTGGTGCGCATCCGCGTCGACGAGCAGGAGGTGACGCCCCCCGAGGTGTCCGCCCACCTCCTGCGCGCCCTCAAGCAGCGGGCCGAGGCGTTCTTCGGCGAGCCGGTCGAGGGGGCGGTGATCACGGTGCCGGCCTACTTCAACGACAGCCAGCGCCAGGCCACCAAGGATGCGGGCCGGATCGCCGGGCTCGACGTGCGGCGCATCGTGAACGAGCCCACCGCCGCAGCTCTCGCCTATGGGCTCGAGCGCCTGGCCCAGGGCGTGATCGCCGTCTACGATCTCGGCG
Source organism: Binatia bacterium (assembly GCA_035544455.1). Classification (GTDB taxonomy): domain Bacteria; phylum Methylomirabilota; class Methylomirabilia; order Rokubacteriales; family CSP1-6; genus DATKEI01. The sequence continues at coordinate 27,404 of DATKEI010000157.1, forward strand.
GGGGAACGTTCGACATCTCGATCCTCCGCGTCAAGGACGGGATCTTCGAGGTCCTGGCCACCAACGGCAACACCCGGCTCGGCGGCGACGACTTCGATCGCGCGCTCGCAGACTGGCTCCGGGAGGACATCCGGGCCCGCCACGGCGTCGATCTCGCGGGCGACGTGGAGGCGGGACAGGAGCTCCGGCTGGGCGCGGAGGCCGCCAAGTGCCGGCTCTCGTCGGACGAGCGAACCGCCCTCACCATCCCGTTCGAGTGTTTCACCTACCACCGGGAGATCACCCGGGGCGATCTGGAGGCCCTGATCGACCCGCTCGTCGAGAGCACGCTGGGCCCGTGCCGGATGGCCCTGGCCGACGCGGGCCTCACCGCGGAGCAGGTGGACCAGGTCGTCCTGGTGGGGGGATCCACGCGGGTGCCCATGGTGCGGCGCCGTGTGCAGGAACTCTTCGGCCGGACCCCTCACAGCCAGCTCAATCCGGACGAGGTGGTGGCCCTCGGGGCCGCGGTGCAGGCGCAGATCCTGGCGGGCGGCATCACGGACATGTTGCTGCTGGACGTGACGCCCCTGTCGCTCGGCATCGAGACCCTGGGTGGCGTGGTCAGTGTCCTCATCGCCCGGAACACCACGATTCCGACGATGGCCAAGGAGCACTTCACCACCGGGGTCGACGGCCAGACGGTGATCGACCTTCACGTGGTGCAGGGGGAGCGGGAGCTGGTGCGCGACAATCGGTCACTCGCTCGCTTCGAGCTCCGCGGCATCGATCCGATGCCGGCGGGGATGCCGAAGATCGAGGTGACCTTCCTCATCGACGCCAACGGCATCCTGCAGGTGGAGGCCCGCGAGCTCCGGACGGGCAAGGCGGCGTCGATCCGGGTCACGCCCACCTACGGGATCAGCGAGGCCGACGTGGCGCGCATGGTCGAGGCGTCGTTCGAGCACGCCGAGGCGGATGTCTCCGCGCGGCTCCTGATCGAGGCCCAGACGGAGGCCGACACCGTGATGAACCACGTCGAGCGCTCCCTGCGCCAGGCGGGAGTGCTGGCGGGAGCCGAGGAGCGGGGACGGATCCGAGCCGCCCTGGCGGCGCTGGAGGAGGCACGGCGGGGCGAGGACAAGGACCTCATCCGCGAGCGGACGACCGAGCTCAACCGGGTGACGAAGCCCCTGGCCGACGTGATGATGGAGGCTGCCCTGAAGGACGCGCTGGCCTCGAGGCGGGCCGACGGCATCCTGGAGTCGTCGTGATGGCCAAGTACACGGTCACCTTCTTGCCCCTGAACGTGACGGTCGAGGTGGACGACGCGCAGTATCCGCTCGCCGATCACGGACGGCCCGGTTCCCTGCTCGACATCGCGCTCGCCCACGACATCGCCCTCGAGCACAACTGCGGCGGGAGCTGTGCCTGCACCACGTGCCACGTGATTGTGCGCGAGGGCGAGGACAGCCTGTCCGCAATGGAGGTGGACGAGGAGGACCGCCTCGACACCGCCGAGGGCTTGACCTTGCACTCGCGTCTCGGGTGCCAGGCGGTGGTGAAGGGCAACGTCGTCGTGGAGATTCCCAAGTGACGTGGCGCGACGCCGAGGACATCGCCATTGCGCTGGTCGACACGCACCCCGAGGTCGATCCGCTGACGGTGCGGTTCACCGATCTGCACCGCTGGGTGACCGATCTCCCGGGGTTCGCCGACGACCCGAAGGCGTCGAACGAGGGCCTGCTTGAGGCCATCCAGATGAAGTGGCACGAGGAGTATCGGGATCGCTAGTGGGCTGAGTCAGAAATGTGCCGACAAAGCGCCGGGCGGGGTGGGGGTCCTCCCCGCGGGACACGCTGAGTCGCGGAGCGCTACCGGCATTCAATGGGGCCACGAGATGGGTGGTGGGTGGCTTCGGCCATCCGCAGAAGATACGGGGAGGACCCCCATCCCACGCGGCGCCGTGGGTCGGCGCGCGGTTGTACGCCGGGCCCCAGCGCGGGACGGGCGCAAGCGGCCGTGCGGGGAGGCGGCGCCCTACCAGGCGATGACGCGGTCGCTGGTGAAGATGAGATCGAGGAGGGCGGCGTGGTCGAGCCCGCCCGGGCCGAGCCGGTGGCACGCGATGCCGGCGGGCAA
>DATKEI010000158.1:0-5205 GCA_035544455.1 Binatia bacterium
TCGTCCGGCAGCCACTCCCGCATGTCTGGGGGCAGCAGAAGCCGCTGGTCCAGCGTGTATGGCCGAAAGAGCTTGCTCATGGCCTGCAGCTTAGCGGCCGGCCTTTGGCCCGTCACTAGCTTTTCTCCGACAGGCTCCTAGCTCAGCGGCGGCTGCGGGGCGCGAGACCGGACGGACTCTGGGTCGGCATCGCCTCCGCGTCCGGTGGGGCATTCACCACCACGGGCGGGCGGGCCTGCGTGGTGGGCATGCGATCCCGGGGGGGCGCCTCGACGCTGGCCGCCGGGCGCGGCGCGGGTGCGGGCGGCGGGGGCGCGGGGGGCGTCGTACTCCGGGGCGTCACCTCGGCGGTTCCCGTGGTCCCGGTGGGGGACGGGGGCGCGGGCTGCTCGAGCGGGGGCGCGGGCTGCTCGACCGGGGGCGCGGGCCGCACGACCGGGGGCGCGGGCCGCCCGACCGGGGCCGGCGCCGGCCGGACCGACTCGGGAGCCGGCACGGTCGGGATGACGGCCCGTGGCGCCGGCCTCCACGACGGCAGGTCGGGGAAGCTGCCCTGATAGATGAAGAACCCGCCTAGAGCGGCCACCGCCAGCACCAAGACCATCGCCGCGGCGGTCATCGCGGTCGCGCGGCGCCGGCTGGCTCGCGCCCGCCCGCCCGCCAGCCCGCGGAGCCGGTCGAGCTCCTTCCGGCACTCGGCGCACTCGAGCGCGTGCCCTTGAATGATGGCCCACTCGGTGAGGGCAAGCTGCCCGTCGACGAAGAGGGACAGCGTACGCTGCACGTCCTGACACTTCATCGGCTTCCATCTTCCACATCTCGCGCCCGCTGTAAAGCGCTAGCATGTGGCCCATGCTGCCCTCCGGTGACGGCAATCCGTTCCTGCGCGAGACCGTCGGCGGCATGCTCGCGGCGATGGCCCAACGCGTGGGAGACCACGAGGCCATCGTCGCGCCGGATCGGCGCATCACGTATGCGCAGCTCCATCGCGAGGCGCAGCGGGTGGCCCGCGGCCTGCTGGCCCAGGGCGTCAAGAAGAACGACAAGGTCGCCCTCTGGCTGCCCACGCGGCCCGAGTGGCTCTTCGTCCAGCACGGCTGCGCGATGATCGGCGCGGTGGTGCTGGCGCTCAACACGCGCTACAAGGTCCACGAGCTGCGCTACATCCTGCGCCAGTCGGACGCGACGACGCTCGTCTGCGCCGACCACGCGGGGCCGGTGGACTACCTGGAGACGCTGGCCGAGGTGCTCCCGGCCCTCGCCGAGGCCGTCCCCGGCGAGCTCCTGGCGGAAGACTTCCCCCGGCTCCGTCGGGTGATCGTGGACGCGGACGATCCCTACCCGGGATGCCTGCGTCTCCGCGACGTGGTCGAAGACGGTGACGCGCCCGAGTGGGCGGCCGCCCTCGGCAGCGCCGCGGAGTCGGTGGGACCGGACGACGCGTTCACGATCCTCTACACCTCGGGGACGACGTCGTTCCCGAAGGGCGCGATCATCAGCCACGACAACTGCCTGCCGCACGGCTGGTGGTGCGGCGAGGTCATGCGCCTGACTCCGGACGATCGCGTCCTCCACGCCCTGCCGCTGTCGGGCACGTGGGGCGGCCTCTGCATCCCGCTGGCCACCTTCAGCCACGGCGCGGCCCTGATCCTGATGGAGACCTTCGAGCCCGCGCGGGCGCTCCGCCTCATGGAGGTCGAGCGCGTGACGGTGTGGAACGGCGTGGACACCATGGCGATCCCGATGCTCGAGCACCCGGACCTGGCCCGGCGGGATCGATCGAGGCTGCGCACCGGCGGTTTCGCGGCCACCGGCGGCGGCGTGCAGGGCCTCTTCGAGGCGGTGGTGGAGCGGCTCGGCGTGCGCCAGGCGTTCCAGCCCTACGGGATGACGGAGGTCAACGCCATGGCGCTGGTGCACGATCTCGACGAGCCGCTCGCCAGCCGCGCGCGGGCCGGTGTCTGGCCCGCCGACGGCCTCGAGGCGCGCGTGGTGGACCCGGAGACCGGCCGGGATCGGCCCGCGGACCACGAGGGCGAGCTGTGGCTGCGCGGCCGGCTGGTGACGACGGGCTACTACGAAAAACCGGAGGAGACCGCGGCGGCCTTCACGCCCGACGGCTGGTTCAAGACCGGGGACCTGGCGGTGCGCGACCCCGCGGGGCGGATCTTCTTCATCGGGCGGCTCCGCGAGGCGCTGCGCATCAGCCACTTCATGGTGGCGCCCGGCGAGATCGAGGCCTACCTGCAGACGCACCCGAAGGTGCTGCAGGCCTTCGTCATCGGCGTGCCCGACCCGCGCACCAACGAGGCGGCGGTGGCCTACGTGATCCCGCGGCCCGGCGCCACCGTCACCGAGGAGGAGGTCATCGCGCACTGCCGGGGCCGCATCGCCTCGTTCAAGGTGCCGCGCCACGTGCGCGTGGTGGCCGACGTCCCGCGGACGCCGGGCCCCCACGGCGACAAGGTGCAGCGGGCGCGGCTACGCGCGATGTTCCTCGGCGAGCGCTAGACGCGCCGCCGCGATCTCGCGCTGCACCGCGGCCGCGCCCGGGAACTCGCGCGTGGTGCGGCGGTACCAGTAGCGCGCGTTGTCGAGGTCGCCCTCCAGCGTGTGCACGATGCCGTGCAGCCACGCGGCCAGCTCCGACTTGTCCTCCTGGACGATCGCGTGGGCGCGCTGCCACTCCCCCGCAGCCAGGAAATCCAGGGCCCGGGTGAGCGATTCCTGCCGCGAGGGCGTCCGGCCGCTCATCGGCCGAAGTCTACCGCAGCGGTATTGCCGCCGCTAACCACCACCCCGACCCGCTCGCCCGGCGCCGGCATGTAGGCGCCTCGCAGCAGGGCCGAGCAGGCCGCGGCGCCGCCGGGCTCGGCCACCACCCGCAGCGTCGCTCAGAGGGCGTCCTGCGCCTGGCGGATGGCCGCGTCGCTCACCAGCAGGACGCGCGCGATGTGGGCCTGCGCGATCGGGAACATCAGCTCCCCGACCCGGCGCGGGGCGAACGAGTCCGCCGCGATGCCGCCGGCGGGGGCGTCCACCGGCTTGCCGGCCTCGAGCGCCCGGGTGAGGGTGGGCGCGGCCTCGGGCTCGACGCCGATCACTCGCGGGCGGCCTGCGCACCACGCCGCGATGCCGCCGATGAGGCCGCCCCCGCCCACCGAGACCAGCAGGGTGTCGAGGCCGGGCGCCTGCCGCGTGAGCTCCAGCGCCAGCGTGCCCTGGCCGAGCAGGGTCTCCTCCTGATCGAAGGCGTGCACGGGGAGCGCGCCCGACTCGGCGGTCCAGGTCTGGCTCGCCGCCAGCGCGTCGGCGTAGCGGTCGCCGGTCACCACCAGATCGGCACCGTAGCCCTGGATGCGCGAGATCTTGGCCGGCGAGGACACGGTGGGGACGAAGATGCGTGCCTTCACGCCCAGGCGCATCGCCGCGTAGGCCACCGCGGCGCCGTGATTGCCGCCGGACGCGGCCACCACGCCGGCGGCGGGGATCGCGCGAGTGAGCAGGTTGGTGAAGGCGCCGCGCGTCTTGAAGGAGCCGGCGTGCTGGAAGAGCTCGAGCTTGAAGGCGAGGGGGAAGGCGGCCAGGCCGAAATCCGTGCCGCTCGTCTCCACCACCGGCGTCACGCGGATGTACGGCGTGATGAGGCCATACGTTCGCTCGATCGAGGCGCGGTCGATGCTGGTCGTCACCGGCGGTCATGGTACCAGGTTGACGGGCGCCTCGCCGCGCGCGATACGGCCGATGTTCTCGGCGATGACGCCGGCCCGCGCGTCCATCATCCCTTCCGTCCAGCCCGATACGTGAGGTGTCATCAGCACGTTCGACAGCTCGTGGAACGGGCGGTGACCCGGATGGGTCGGCCCGTCGCCCGCCGGATAGCGATACCAGACGTCCAGCGCGGCCCCCGCGATCATGCCCTGATGGAGGGCGTCGTAGAGCGCGTCCTCGTCGACCACCTCGCCGCGGGCCACGTTGATCAGCACCGCGGTGCGTTTCATCCGCGCGAGCTGCCGTGCGCCGATGAGCCCGCGCGTGTCCACCGAGAGCGCGAGGGTAATCGCCAGGTAGTCGGCGCGCCCCAGCACCTCGTCGAGCGCGGCCGGGCCCCGCACGAACGCCAGCCCGTGCGGATCGGGCCGGGTGGCGTCGCGCCGGATCGCCAGCACGTCCATGTCGAAGGCCAGCGCCCGCCGGGCGACCGCCTGGCCGATGCGGCCGTAGCCGAGGATGCCCAGGGTCTTGCCGGCCAGCTCCGACCAGAGCGGCACCGGCGCGCCCGACCACACGCTGTCCCACCGGCCCCGGCGCAGATTGGCGTCGAGCCTGCAGAAGCTGCGGCTCATCGCGAGCATCGCGCCGATCACGTACTCGGCGATGCCGACGTCGTGGCCATAGGCGTTCGCCAGCGCGGTGCCCGGCGCGAGCGCGCTCCGATCGATGCGGTCGAGCCCGGCGCCCGGCACCTGCACCAGGCGGAGCCGCGGGGCGGCCGCGGCCATCTCGCGCGTGAAGGCCATCGTCACCAGCACATCCACGTCGCCGAGCCTGGTAACGATCTCGCGGTCGTCGCCCAGCGTCACCTCGCAGGGAACGCGCAGCCGCGGCCGCACCCGCTCCGCCACGTGAGACGCGAACATCCCCGCGAACGCGACCTTCACGCGAGCACCATCTGGGTCTGCGTCGTCAGCGAGAGGAGCCGGCCGGACTCGTCGGTCACGCGGGTCTGCCACACCTGGGTGCGCTTGCCCTTGTGGAGCGGCGTGGCCTCCGCACGCACCACGCCTTCGCGCCCGGCCGCGAAGAAGTTCGTCTTCGACTCGAGCGTGGTCGTGCCCGCGCCCGGCGGCAGGCTCACGACGGTGGCGGCCGCGCCGACCGTGTCGGCCAGCGCCATCAGGGTCCCGCCGTGGAGTGCGCCCCCGACGGTGCGCAGCTCGTCACGGATCGTCAGCTCGGCCACCACGCGATCGGGGCTCACCTCCACGATGCGCAGGCCCAGGAGCGTGCTCAGGGTTCCGGTCATCCGCTCGTTGAACACGGTCGGATCGATGTCCATGGGTGCCCTCCGGCGGCCATCGTCACCGAAAGGGCGGGTGAGTTCAATTACCTCGGAGGTAATGGCGCTCGATCCCGGCCCGCGTATACTTCCCGGATACTGCCGCCATGACCACCAGAACCCAGGCGACTCCGAGGGGGACGGCC
>DATKEI010000159.1:0-9146 GCA_035544455.1 Binatia bacterium
GCTTGCCATTCCTCCCCCAGGGCCGTGATCGGCTGGAAGAAGCGCTGCAAGAGCAGCAGGAATGCCGTGAGCGTGCCGAGGGAGATGTCTGGCCCGACCAATGCCGGCCGCGTGCCCGCCGCGAGCAGGGCGGCCACCGCGCTGGCCGAGAGCATCGCGGTCATGGGTGTGTAGAGCGCCGAGTAGAACGACGACCGGTTGGACGCCGCCAACCCCCGGCTGAGCACCTGCCGGAAGCCCGCGATGAACTCCGGTTCGCGGCAGAACGCCCGGATCACCTCGATGCCTCTCAGATGCTCCTGGAGGCGGGTGTTGACGGCGCCGATCGCGCGGCGCGACTGGCGCTCCGCCTGTCGGACGCGCACCTGCACGCCGCGTGTCCCGAGCACCAGCGGAGCGGCCACCACGGCCGCGATGAGGCTCAACCCCGGGCTGAGCGCGACCATGGCGACCGCGATCGTGACCAGGCGTACCACGTTGGCCAGCAGCACCGCCACGCCCGACGAGAAGACGGTGTCCAGCGTCTCGACGTCCGCGGTGCAGCGGCTGATCGCGTCGCCGATCGGCACGCGATCGAAATACCGGGCGGGCAATCGCTGCAGGTGTGCAAACAGACGGGTCCGCAGATCGCTGAGCACGCCCTGCGCCACTGCGGCGGCGAGATAGCCATACAGGAATGTTATCGCCTGCACCCCCGCGATCCCCGACAGGTAGAGCAGCGCGAGCGTCGGCAAGCCGGCAGAGTGGCCAACGGTCAGATGGTGATCGATGATGCTGCGAATGACGAGCGGCGGCACGAGCTCCCCGGCGGCGGCGGCCAGGACAAGAATCCCCACGAGCGCCACCGATCTCCGCCGCTGCCCCAGGAGGCTCGCGAGGCGCCGGATCACCGGCGCCGGGGCATCGGCGAGACGTGGACGGGATGCGGTGAGGCCGATCATGGCCGCGCCGGCTCCATCGCCGGCGATTCGGCGACGCGCTGGGCCCGGTAGATGCGCGCGTAGAGGCCGCCCGCCGCCAGGAGACTCGCGTGCGTGCCCGTTTCCACCACCGCTCCCCGATCGAGCACGAGCACGCTGTCGGCCTCCGGGAAGCCCGCCAGGCGGTGCGAGCAGAGGACGATGGTGACCCGCTGCTCCGGAGGCGCCCCGGGCCCGAACGCCTGCCGCAGCGCGGCGATGATGGCCGACTCGGTCGCCACGTCGACGGCGGAGAAGGGGTCGTCGAGGACGAGGAGAGCGGGCGCGTGAGGCGCCGCGGCCGCCAGGGCCCGGGCCAACCCGAGGCGCTGCCGCTGGCCGCCGGAGATCCGGACACCGGCTTCGCCTATCTGGGTGTCCAGGCCCTGCGGGAAGCCGGCGACATCGTCCTCGATGGCGGCCAGCCGCATCGCCTGGCGATGGAGGCTATCCTCCTCTCCAGGGCCACCGGGGTCGAACGCGATGTTCTGTCGTAGCGAGCCGGAGAACAGCAGGGCGTCTTGTGGGAGATAGCCGATGAGTCCGCGCCGTTCGCCGGCCGGAACTTCGCCGAGCGGCTGGCCGTCGAGGAGCACGGACCCCGAGGCGACCGGGTAGACCCCCAGGATGGCCCGGGCAAGCGCGCTCTTGCCCGACCCCACCGCGCCGGTCACCGCGACAAAGGCCCCGGCGGGGATGTCGAGGTTCAGGCCGCGGAACACGGCCGTCTCCGCGCCGGGATACCGAAACGTCACATCGCGCAGGGACAGCGCCGCCGGTCCGGACCGGCGGCGTCCCGCCGGCGCGGTCGGGCGGGTGATTCCCGCCACGTGACCAGCCCGGAACGAGGCGAAGCGAGGCTCGCCGGTGACCGGGAGCGGCGGGGCCAACAGGGGTCGGAGCCGGGTGTAAGCAGCGGCACCGCTCTGGAGCGCGTTGACCAGCTGAGGAATGCGATGGCCCCGGTTCACGAACCGCAGGAACAGCTCGAGGTACGCGACGAACCCGCCCACCGTCATCGCCCCCGCGATCACTCGCTCGCTGCCGTGCCACACGACGAGGATGACGCCGCTCGTCATGATGGTGGCGTAGACTGGCTGCAGCCCTGCCTTCAATCGAACGAGCTCGAGGTTGCGCTGAGCGAACCGCTGCGAGAGACGCGCGACCCGCTCCACGGAAGCGCTGGCGCGCCCGAACAATCGCAACACCCGCGCGCCGGCCAGGTGCTCCTGCAACGTCGACGTCAGATCGGCGCTCGCCTCGCGTGCCCTGGTCGTGCGGCTCGCCACCCAGCGTCCGGTGGCGTGGGCGAGGAGCATCGCCAGCGGCACCGGGAGGAGGGACATCACCGTCAGCCGCGCGTCGATCACGAGCATGGCCACGATGAAGGAGAGGGAAAACAGGAGGGTATCCCATATCTCGATGGTGAACTCGCGCACCCCGACGCCCAGCACTTCGACGTCACCGACGATCCGAGCCATCAGATCGCCCAGAGGCGTGAGCTGCAGATCGGCCATGGGCCAGGCGAGCAGCCCGCGAAAGGCGTCGGCCCGCACGTTGGCCCGGATACGGGCATTCGCGGTCATGAGCCACCACCGCTTCCCCACTCGCGGCATCTCGGTAAGGAGGGTGCCGCCGACGAGAGCGAGCGCCGCCCAGCCGACATCCGCGGCTCCGGCCTGCCCGCGCTCGAAGGCCAGCGCTCGGTCGATGGCCAGCCCCAGCAGGATCGCGGGCAACACCACGGCGGTGTTCATGACGATGCCAGCGGCCGAGCCGAGCACGAGCTGACCGGCCACCTGGCGAAAGTAGGGCCTGAGCGCCCACAGAAACGTGCTCATCGTGCTCGTGCCTCGATGGCCGCCGCGGGCGATGCCGAGGGCGCGCCCGCGCGGTCGCCCATCAGCGCAACCGGGCTCCAGGAGTCGCCCCAAGCGCCCGGCAACGGTGCCCTCGTGTCCTGAGTCGAAAGTTCGTTGACGCACGGCGCCGGGTGGGGTGGGGGCCCTCCCCGCGGGACCGTATCTTCTGCGGATCGCCGAAGCCACCCACCACCCATCTCGTGGCCCCATTGAGTGCCGGCGACGCTCCCGCGTTACAGGCGTGTCCCGCGGGGAGGGCCCCCACCCCACCCGGCGCTTTGCCGGCACATTTCTGACTCATCGCGGACCTCGCCGCGTGTTCAGCCGTTTGCTTTCCCGGGGAACCCGGGGCCTAATCTGGCCTCGTGAGATCGCTCGACGGGGCGCGCGGCGGGATAGTGGCCGGCTTCCTTGTCGGCCACCTGGCGCTCGTCATGCGCCTCGGAGGCGCGGAGCGCGAGATGGCCCTGGCCTTCGCCACCGGCCCCGGCGTGCGGCAGTAGCCATGCCCGCGGAGCTGCTCGAGCGCGACGCCACCGGCGAGATCGGCGCCATCTATGCGGAGCTGCGGCACCTGTGCGCGGTGCCGTACGTCTCGTCGATGCAGCGCCACCTGGCCACCCGGGCCGGGTGGCTGCCGTGGGCGTGGGCCGCCCTTCGCCCGGTCTTCGCGAGCGGGCGAGCCCAGACCGCGGCCTGGCGCGCCGCCGCCGGCGTCGCGGTGCCTCCGCTGGCCCCGATCAGCCGCGACGCCCTCCGGGTCTGGGGCGTCGATGCGGCGGCGGAGGCGGGCATCGCGGCGGCGTGCGAGAGCTTCGTCCGCGTGAGCCCGGTGAACCTCGTGTTCTCCGGCCTGCTGCGCCGGCTGCTGAACGGCGAGCAGCCCGGCGGGGACGGCGAGACGGCGAGCGCCTGGGCGCCTCCCGCTCCGCTGCCCGCGCTGCCGCCCATGGCCGACATGGCGGCGCTGCCGCCGGCCGAGCGCGCGGTGCTCGCCTCGCTGGCGACGACCATGGGCGACCAGCCGTTCGTCCCGGGCCTCTACCGCATGCTCGCGGGCTGGCCAGCCTTCCTCGCCCACGTGGCGACGGTGCTCCGCCCCTACCTCGACCACCCGGAGACCCGCGCGGCCTTCGCCCGGCTCGGCGAGGCCGTCGAGGTGGAGATCCCCGCGGTCTTCGCCGCGCTGCCACGTCTCCCCGAGCGACCGCCCATGCCTCCGGAGGCCGACCGGCCCGGCGTGGTGGCCGCCCTCGACACCTACAAGGTCACCAGCCCGCAGCTCCTGGTCTTCGGCCGGATGCTGCGGGAAGCTCTCCCCCGGTAGGGCCCGGCGCTCCCTCGTCGCTCGCCTTCACCTTCGGGCTAGCGCGACCGCTTCCCGAGGGCGGGGATGACGTGCGTGCCGAACATCTCGATGGGGGACATGACCTTGGTACACTCCCTTCTGGTTTGCGCCTGTCCGCCTCGGAGGCCGTGATTCGGTTTCGAGCCCGTCACCCGGAGAGGCCGGTCGCGGAGTGTCCCGGGGAATGAGACTCCTGGTGACCGCGATCGCCGTGTCCGCGCTCGTCCTGGTCGGGTCGGTCGCCATCCTGGAGGTGGCGCTGCGGGCGACGTTCGCGAAGGACGTCAACCAGGCCGCGCTCCGGCACCCGCCGCATCCGTTTCTGCAGGTCGACGCCTCGTCGCTGGTCGCCGTCAACGACCATGGCTTCCGCGGAGATCCCATCGAGCGGGGCAAGCCCCCGGGGGTGTTCCGCGTCTTCGCGCTGGGCGGCTCGACGACCCTCGGGATCGGCGCACCCTACGAGGACACCTATCCTTACAAGCTCCAGACCATGCTGCGGGAGCGCTACCCCGACGTCGCCATCGAGGTGCAGAACGCCGGCAGCGCCTGGTACACGACGGCACACATGCTCATCAACTACCAGCTGCGGGTTCGGCAGTTCGATCCCGACCTCGTCGTCGTCTTCGAGGCGATCAACGATCTCTACCGCAGCTTTTCTCCGCCATGGTGGGCGGTCGGCGAGTTCAAGCCCGACTACTCCCACTACCTCGGCCCGTACATCCGCTTCCTGGGCCCCGACGTATGGCCGGTGGCCTCCGCGTCCTGGTGGCCGGGCTCCGAGCTGCTCGTCTGGCGGCGGCTGCGCGACCGCGTGCGCGGCGTCCCAACACCGTACCGGTTCGACGCCGCCAATCTGCGCAAGCTCCGATCCAGCTTGCAGCCGCGCCCGGTGGCGAGCTTCAAGAGCCTCGACAGCTTCCGGAGCTACTACGCGCTGCTGATCCGCACCATCCAGGCCGACGGCCGGCCGGTGCTCATGGCATCGCAGGCGTTCCTCTACAGCGATGCGCTGCCTCGGGACGTCCGCGAGTCCCTCTTCTTCGCCCCCATCTTCTGCGCGGAGGACGGCGCCTACCCGACCATGGAATCCATGATGAGAGGGATGGACATGTTCAACGACGCGGCCCGGACTCTCGCCGGTGCCCGGGGCATCCCCTTCCTGGAGTTCGAGCGGGCCGTCCCCAAGACGCGCGTGCACTTCTCGGACGACGTCCACCTGACGGGTGCCGGCAACGAGATCGTGGCCCGGATGGTATTCGACTGGATCGTCGCGCAGGCGATGATCGAGGCGCGGCCCGGGCGCTGGCGGGGCCCGGCGCCCACCGCGGCAATGCCGCCCTCCTCGCGAAGCCATGATCCGCCCGCGAGGGCCGGCTTCGGGACCGTCGTCCTGCCCGGGGCACCGGCCGCGGTCGGCACTCCTTGACCTCGACCCCGGGTCGGAACAGGATGGGGCGACCACGGCAGGAGCCCCAGTGCTGATCAATGGCTCTTCACGGCGGCCTTCGCCTTCTCCGCCGGCGGCGACCCCGCCGGCGCGGCCCGGGCGCCCGGGGCGGGTTCCTCCGGGCAGCGAAGGGACCGGCGGCCGGGGCAGCACGTTGTGGCGGCTATGCGCTCCGGGGGCGAGCGGCCCGTTCCCTGGACCCGGAGGTCGTGGTGGTGGCCGCGTGATGCGAATCGCCGGAGCGGAAGGGCTATCCATGCGACGTGTCGCCGTCCTGCTGGCCGTGATCGTCTTCGCCCACGTGTCGCCGGCGGGTGCGCAGACGACGCCCACGCGGATCCGCGGAGTGATCGAGCAGGTCGACGATCGGTCGATGACGATCACCTCGCGGGAGGGGCAGACCCTCTCCATCGCGCTGGACGAGAAGCTCTCCGTGGTGGCCGTGTTGCCCGCCAGCCTGGCGGACGTCACGCAGGGGAGCTTCGTGAGCATCCCGAGCCTCCGGCAGGGCGATGGAAGCTTCAGGGCCCAGGGGGTCCTGGTCTTCCCCGGGACTACGCGCGTGGTGGGTCAGGGCGGCCACGACGCGTGGGACCTCGAGCCGGGAAGCATGATGACGAATGCCGTCGTCGATGCCGTGGTGACCCAGCCGGCCGGGTCCCGGCTCACGCTGAACTACGGCGGTGGCGAGGTCGCTGTCACCGTGCCCGCGGAGGCGCCGGTGGTCACGCTGGGTCCGGGCAACCGGCAGCTGCTGAAGAAGGGCGCCGCGGTGTTCGTGCCCGCCACGCGCAGCGCCGACGGGAGCCTCACCACGGCGCGCGTGATGGTCGGTACGGACGGCACCGCCCCTCCGCTGTGACGGGGGCGAGTGTCCCGAGTCAGAAGTTCGTGGACTCGCGACGCCGGGTGGGGTGGGGGTCCTCCCCGCGGGACGGCCCATCTCTGACCCGGGACACTAGCGGCTCACCTCGCGGATGAGGTGACCGAGCTCGGGCAGGATGAGCTTCTCGAGGGCGAGCCGGCAGGCGTTGGGGGAGCCGGGGAGCGAGAAGACGATGCGCCCGCTGACGACACCGGCCTGGGCGCGCGAGAGCATGGCGGCCGCGCCGATCTCCTCGTAGGAGAGCATCCGGAACAGCTCGCCGAAGCCCGTGAGGCGCTTATCGAGGAGGGCCTCCACCGCCTCGAATGTCGAGTCCCGCGACGTGATGCCGGTCCCCCCCGTCAGGACGAACACCTGCACGGCGGGATTGGCGCAGCCCTCGTGGATCGCCGCGGCCACCTGGGCCGGCTCGTCCCTGACGATCGCGTGACCCATCACCGGATGGCCCGCCCCGGCCAGCCGCTCCCGGATGAGCTGACCGCTGGTGTCGGTCTCCGGTGTCTTGGAATCGGAGATGGTCAGGACGAAGCAGCCGACCGCGCGCGGCGCGGTGCTCCTGTGCTCGACGGGCGTGGCATCTCTCACTCGGCCTCCTCCAGGTAGACGCCGTCGCCCTCGGCGATGGCGGTGTAGCGCGGGACGCGCTCGCCGGGCACGGTCATGCAGGCGCCCGAGCGCAGATCGAGCTCCCAGCCGTGCAGCGGGCACACGATGATGTCGCCCTCGACCCAGCCGTCGCACAGGCTGCCCCCCTCGTGAGGGCACTCGTTGCCGATCGCGAGGATCTCGCCCGCCTTGCGGTAGAGCACCACCTGCTGGCCGTTCATGGTGACCAGGGTGAGCGCCCCCGCCGGCACGTCGGCGAGGCTCGCCACCCTCACCCGCGCCACGGTCCGGCTCTCTCGACCACCGTCCGTGTCGCCGGGAGGCGGAGGCGACGTCTCCATCACCCGTTGCCCCCCGCCGCACCGGACCCGTCCGTCGAGCGGCGTCCGGTCCCGCTGCCGCCGTACGCCTGGTCCAGGATCTCGACGATATGGAGCACCTCGACCCGGGCGCCGCGCGCCGCGAGCCCCTGGGCGATCTGGATGATGCAGCCCGGATTTGACGTGACGACGGCGCCGGCGCCGGTCGACAGCACGTGGGACACCTTGCGCTGCTGAAGGCGCCCCGCCATCTCCGGCTGGGTCAGGTTGTAGGTTCCGGCCGAGCCGCAGCACCAGTCCGCCTCGTGCAAGTCGACCACGGTGAGGCCCGGGACCTGCGCGAGCAGCGCCCGCGGCTCCCGCCGGATCCTCTGCCCGTGGACGACGTGGCAGGGGTCGTGGTAGGTCACCGTGCGCGCCACCGGGCGCAGGGGGCCGCGCAGGGGCTCGCGGGCAAGAAACTCGGAGATGTCCTCCACCCCGGCGGCGAAACGCGCCGCGCGCTCGGCCCACGCGGGGTCGCCCGCGAGCAGGACGCCGTAGCTCTTCATGTGGGCGCCGCACCCGGACGTGTTGACGATGACCCGCTCCACCGCCGCGGCCTCGAAGGCGGCGACGGTGCGCCGGGCGAGCTGAAGGGCCGTATCGTGCTCGCCGGCATGGGCGTGCAGGGCCCCGCAGCACGCCTGGTCCCGCGGCACGGCCACCTCGGCGCCGTTCTCGGCCAGGACTCGCGCGGTGGCGCGGTTCTGGGACCCGAACGCCACCTGCTGGATGCACCCCGCCAGGAGCCCCACCACCGCCCGCCGGGCCCCGCGGGCCGGGATCCGCTCGGGTAACGGCGCGCGGTCACGCCCCGGGGGGAGCACCGGCAGCAGCGGCTCCCACGAGCGCAGGGGCTCCGGCACGAGGCGGAGCAGGCCGGACGATCGCACCAGGCGCTGAAGACCGCTCGCCTGGTACGCGCGAAGCCCCGCCGCGGCCAGACCTAGCATCCGCGGGCTCGGCAACAGCACCGAGAAGTTCAGCCAGCGGAAGAGCCGGCGCAGGGGGCCGCCCGGCCGCTGGCGCTCGACCTCCACGCGCGCGGCCTCGATGAGCCGGCCGTACGGGACACCCGACGGGCAGGCCGTCTCGCAGGCGCGGCAGCCGAGGCAGAGGTCGAGGTGGGCGGCGGTGGAAGCCCCGAGCTGCATGCGCCCCTCGGCCAGGGCCTTGATGATGAAGATGCGGCCGCGCGGCGAGTCCATCTCCGTGCCCAGCTCCGAGAATGTCGGGCAGTAGGGCAGGCACAGGCCGCAGTGGACGCACTGGTGCACGCCCTCGACGTCGATGCCGTGGAGGGTGAGCGGGCCGGAGGCCACGGCGCCCGCCGGGTGGCCCGGACCGCTCATCGGTCGCTGCCCACCGCGCTCATATGCCTCCGGCGAAGCGCCCGGGGTTCAGGATGCCGCCCGGATCGAGCTGGGCCTTGATCTGCTTCATGAAGCGGATTGCGGGACCCGGGGCATCCCACACCGCCAGCCGCTCCTTGACCGCGAGGGGGGCCCACTCGACCATTGCGTGTCCCCCCGCCCCGGCGGCCATCGCGCGCCACTCGCCCAGCACCGAGACCACCGCCGACGCCTCGGCGCCATCGCCCCCGAGGGCCGCGGAGACGATGCCGGCGCCGGCGTGCGCCGCGAACGCGGACCGGAGCCCGCTCCGCTGGGCGA
>DATKEI010000160.1:0-8755 GCA_035544455.1 Binatia bacterium
CGGGAGCCCTTGCCTGGACCGGTCCTGCTCGGGCCCAGCCCGAAATCCTCGCTCGGCGGCACCGACCCCTCCGGCCGGTGCTCATGTTCTGGGCAATCGCCCTTCTGGTTGTGTTCCTGGTGGGCCTGGCCGTGTATCGCGAGATGAAGTCGTCCGCCCTGCAGTCACAATTCCTGTCGCAGTACGTGACGAAGTTGTCCTACGCCGTCGACACCGGCCCCAGCCCATCCATCGCCTTCCCCCAAGGGGGACCCTTCGACCGGCAGCGGGGCTATTCACTCATCGCCGAGTTCCAGGACCGGATGGGCGCACGCGGGTACCGGATCGTGGAGCAGTCGCGACAGTCCCCGGAGCTGCTCCGTCTGATCGGCTGGGGAGTCGCGCCGCCCTATCCGGAGTCCTCGGCGGCGAGCCTCGTGATCCGGGACATGGGCGGGGCCGTCATGCACGACGCCCGGCCCCGGGCGGGCTACTACGAGCGGTTCGAGGACGTGCCGCCGGTCATCATCAACACGCTCCTGTACATCGAGAACCGGGAACTCGGGCGTCCGGCCGATCCCCGGAGCAATCCGGCCGTGGACTGGCCGCGCCTCGTCAAGGCGACCATGCTGTACGCGGGACACAAGGTCGGCTTCGGCACGCACGTCGAGGGCGGGAGCACCCTGGCGACCCAGCTCGAGAAGTACCGGCACTCGCCGGACGGGCGGACGGAGTCGGCGGGAGACAAGCTGCGCCAGATGACCGGAGCCAGCCTGAAGGCGTACCAGGACGGCCCGGACACGCGCCCCATGCGCCGGCGCATCATCGTGGACTACCTGAACACCATGCCCCTCGCGGGGGTGCCCGGAGTGGGCGAGGTGTCGGGCCTGGGCGAGGGGTTGCGCGGCTGGTTCGGCCTCGAGCTCGAGGACGTGACCCGGGCGCTGGCGGCGCCCGAGCCCAGCCCCGAGAAGGCGCGGGCCCTCAAGCACGTGCTGGCCTTGCTCTACGCGGTGCGCGCTCCAAGCTTCTATCTCCAGGATGCCCGGGTCCCTCTCGAGCAGCGGATCACGGCCTACGCGAGCCTGCTGGAGGGGGCCGGAATCCTGGACCCAGAGCTGAACCGCCTGCTCGCGGCAGCCTCCCTGCGTTTCGCCGAGCCCGCGGTGGCCGTGCCGGCGACGTTCGTCGGGCGCAAGGCGGCCACTTCTGTCCGCGAGGAGCTTCGCCAGGGGCTCGGAATTGCCGGCTTCTACGAGCTCGACCGGCTCGACGTGACCGTCGACAGCACGGTGGATGCCAGTCTGCAGGAGGCGGCCATCCGGCTCTTCCGCGCCCTCGGGGATCCGGCCTTCGTGCAGGCGAACGGCCTTCGCGTCGAGCGCATGCTCGCCCGGGGCGACCCCCGCCGGGTCATCTACAGCCTGTCGCTGTTCGAGCGCACCCCGCAGGGCAACGTCCTGCGCGTGCTCGCCGACAACCTCGACAAGCCCTTCGACATGAACGAGGGGATGAAGCTCGAGCTGGGGAGCACGGCCAAGCTCCGGACGGTCACCCACTACCTCGAGCTGGTTGCCGAGCTGCACCGTGACCTTCCCCGGCGCGAGCCGGCGGCCCTGGCGCGGCTGGCCGCAGAGGGAGGAGATCCCATCACGCGCTGGGCCGCCGAGACACTGGCCCGCGAGCCCGGGCTCGATCTCGACGGCCTGCTCCACCGGGCGCTCGAGCGCAAGTACTCGGCGAACCCGCACGAGGACTTCTTCACCGGCGGCGGGGTGCACAGGTTCGGGAACTTCGAGCCCAGCGCCGAGGACAGGCTCGTCCTGCCCGTCGGCCAGGCCCTGGTGCGTTCGTCGAACCTCGTCTACATCCGTCTCATGCGCGATCTCGTGCGGTACCACCAGGCGCGCCTGCCCTACGACGCCCGGGCCGTCCTGGCCGACGCCGACCACCCGGAGCGCCAGCGCATGCTCGTCGAGATCGCCGATGAGGAGTCGCGGCAGGCGCTGCTTCGCGCCTACCGCGACTACCAGCGGCTCGGCACCGCGGAGGCGGTGGCGCGCCTGCTTCGCGGCAGAACGGCCTCGGCGCGGGAGCTCGCCAAGGTCTTCTTCGCCTGGCATCCCGGCGCCGGGCCCGAGGAGCTGGGCGCCTGGCTGGCGAAGCGGCTCCCCGCTCTCACCGCCGAGGAGGCGAAGCGCCTGACGCGCGCCGTGGGCAACCCGCGCCTCACCCTGGCCGACTACGGCTACCTCCTCGGGCGACACCCCCTCGAGGTCTGGGTGGCCGGCGAGCTGGTGCGAGCCCCGGCCCTCGGCTGGGAGGAGGTGCTGGCTCGCAGCGAGGGTGCCCGCCGCCTGTCGTCCGGCTGGCTCTTCCGGACGCGCAACCGCCGCCCGCAGGACCTCCGCCTGCGCATCCGCATCGAGCGCGACGCCTTCCTGCGCATGACCCCGTACTGGCGGCGCGTCGGGTTTCCCTTCGAGCGGCTCGTGCCGTCCTACGCGACCGCGATCGGAAGCTCGTCCGACCGGCCGGTGGCCCTCGCCGAGCTGGTGGGGATCTTGCTGAACGACGGGGTGCGCCGGCCCCCGCGGGCCATCACCCGCGTGGCGCTCGCCGAGGCCACGCCGTATCACACGGTGCTTCAGTCGACGCCGCCGGCGGGCGAGCAGGTGCTGGCGGTTCCGGTCGCCCGGGCCCTGCGCGGCCTCCTCGCCGACGTCGTGGACAAGGGGACGGCCCAGCGTCTGCGCGGCGCCTTCGCGGGCGCCGATGCTGCGCCGGTGACGGTCGGAGCCAAGACCGGCTCGGGCGACAATCGCTTCGACACCCATGCGCGCGGCGGCGGTGTCATCTCGTCGCGGGTGGTGAGCCGCACGGGGACCGTCGTCTTCTTCATCGGCGATCGCTACTACGGTGTGCTCACCGCCTCGGTGTCGGGGAAGGCCGCGGCCTCGTATCAGTTCACGAGCGCGTTGCCCGTCTCCGTCCTCAAGCTCCTGGCGCCCGAGATCAACACCCGCCTCGGGGCCTCTCGCCCGGGGTCCGTCGCGACTGCCCGCCCCTGACCGGCGCCGACCGCGATCGCCGCGCCGCGGGCTTCATCCGCGCCAGGGTTCTGCGTTGAACGTTCGTCGACTCGCGCGGCGTGGGATGGGGCCTCCCCGCGGGACCGTGGCTTCTGCGGATGCCGCCGAGCCAACCACCCTCCATCTCGCAGCCCCGGTGCCGGCGTCGCTCCTGTGACACACCGTGTCCCGCGGGGACGGCCCCCGCCCCACCCGGCGCTGTGTCGGCGCATCTCCGACTCGGGGCACGAGGCGAGGGGGCGATCGCAGGGGGATCCCCTGCGCGAAAGCGCCGATGCGGGAGCCGCGCGCCGCGCGCGCGCCGGCCGAGCGGTTGACACCGTTCGGGGCGGGCCGCATAGTGGCCCTCACACGCAGGTCTTGATGCGCGGGCCGTGTCGGCACCGCGCTGGTGAGGGTTCGGCATGGCCAAGGCGAGCACGGTAGGCGAGCTCCGCGCGACTGGCTACCGGCCGCGCACGGTGAAACAGGAGCTCCGGGACAACCTGATCGCCCGACTGCAGCGGGGTGAGGCGCTCTTCCCCGGGATCATCGGCTACGAGGACACGGTGATCCCCCAGCTCGAGAACGCGCTTCTCTCCGGCCACGACGTGGTGTTCCTCGGCGAGCGCGGGCAGGCCAAGACACGGCTGGCCCGGCTCCTCGTGGGTCTCCTCGACGAGGAGGTCCCGGCGCTGGCCGGCTCCGAGATCAACGACGACCCGCTCGCACCCATCTCGCCCGCGGGCCGGGCCCTCCTCGACGAGAAGGGCGACGCTGCGCCCGTTGCCTGGCTCCCGCGCGACCGGCGCTACGGAGAGAAGCTCGCCACTCCCGACATCACCATCGCCGACCTCATCGGCGAGGTCGATCCCATCAAGGTGGCCGAGGGCCGCTACCTCTCCGACGAACTCACGATTCACTATGGGCTGCTGCCGCGAACGCACCGGGGCATCTTTGCCCTCAACGAGCTGCCGGACCTGGCCGAGCGCATCCAGGTGGGTCTCCTCAACATCATGGAGGAGCGCGACGTCCAGATCCGCGGGTACAAGGTGCGCCTGCCTCTCGACCTGTTCGTGGTGGCGAGCGCCAATCCCGAGGATTACACGAACCGGGGACGCATCATCACGCCGCTCAAGGACCGGTTTGGCTCGCAGATCCGCACCCACTACCCCAGGCGCTTGGATGACGAGATCGCCATCATGGACGCCGAGCGCACCCGCTTTCCCGCCGACGGCGTGGAGACGGCGAGCCCGCAGTTCATGAAGCTGGTCGTGGCCGAGCTGACCCATCAGGCCCGGCGCTCCTCCGAGATCAGCCAGCGCTCCGGCGTGTCGGTGCGCGTCAGCATCTCCAACTGGGAGAACGTCCTGTCCAACGCGCTCCGGCGCGCCCTGCGCCACGGCGAGGACCAGGCGGCGCCCCGGGTGAGTGACCTGAGCGCGGTGGTGGCCTCCACCGCGGGCAAGATCGAGCTCGAGGCGGCCCCTGATACCAGCGAGGACAAGGTGCTGGGCAAGCTGGTCCAGCGCGCCGTGCTCAACGTGTTCAAGCGGTCGTTCAGTGACGGCGAGCTGGACGAGGTGGTCACGGCCTTCCAGGGTGGGCTCACCGTCGAGGCCTCCGACGACATGCCCTCGCGCGAGTACCTGCGGCAGGTCGGGCCGGTGCACGCCCTGCAGGCGGCCGCCACGCGGCTCGGCGCCTCCGATCCGGCCAGCGTGGCCGCCGCCGTGGAGTTCGTGCTGGAGGGTCTGCATCTGAGCAAGAAGCTCAACAAGGATCAGCGCCCCGGCCAGAACGCCCGCTACCGGAGCTGAGGGCACCCCATGCTCTTCCGCTACTCGCGCTGGGACGGCACCCAGGACCTGGGCGACCTCGACGCCGACGAGCTGCTGGACACGATGGCCGACGACCTCCTCCTCGACGGGGACTTGCCGAGCGCCCTCCGCCGGCTCCTGCAGCAGGGAGCACGGGACAGCCAGGGTATGCGGCAGCCGGGCCTGCGCGACCTGCTCGACCGGCTCCGCCGCCAGCGTCAGGAGCGCCTGAACCGCTACGACCTCGGCTCGAGCCTTGACGACATCAAGGAGAAGCTCGACCAGGTCCTCCGGACCGAGCAGGAGGGCATCCGGAAGTGGCTCGAGGATCGGCGCGACGAGGTGCGCCGCGGCGAGGGCTCGGAGGTGACGCAGAAGGCCTTCGAGACGCTCGCCACCGACAAGCAGGAGGCGCTCTCGCAGCTGCCTCCCGATCCCGCCGGGCGCATCCGCGACCTCATGAAGTACGACTTCCTGGATCCCGACGCGCGCCGGCAGTTCCAGGAGCTGCTCGACTCTCTGCGCCAGAACATGCTCCAGCCGTTCCTCCAGGGCATGCAGCAGTCGCTCCAGAGCATGACGCCCCAGGACCTCGAGCAGATGCGGGAGATGCTGCGGGACCTGAACCGCATGCTCGCCGACAAGGCGCGCGGCAAGGAGCCCGACTTCGAGGCCTTCAAGAAGAAGTGGGGACAGCACTTCCCCGGGGTGGAGAGCCTCGACCAGCTCGTCGACCAGATGGCGCGCCAGATCGCGCAGATGCGGTCGCTGCTCCAGAGCATGTCGCCCCAGCAGCGAAGCCAGCTCGAGGACATGATGCGCTCGCTCATGCTGCGCGACGAGCAGCTCGAGGCCGCGCTCTCGCAGCTCGCCATGCGGCTCGACCGTCTCGCCCCCCTCCGGGAGATGCAGAATCGCTACCCGTTCAAGGGGCAGGAGGACGTGACGCTCGACCAGGCCATGCAGCTCATGGACGAGATGCAGCAGATGGACCAGCTCGAGCGCGAGCTCCGGGGCGTCCAGCAGCCGGGCGACCTCGACCGGGTCGACCGCGAGCAGGTCGAGAAGCTCCTCGGCCCCGAATCGGCCCGCGACCTCGAGCGCATGCGCGAGCTGGCCAAGAAGCTGGAGGACGCCGGCTACCTCGAGCGGAACGGCGAGGAGCTCGAGCTGACGGCGCGGGCCATCCGCAAGATCGGCGACAAGGCCCTGCGCGACATCTTCGCCCAGCTGAAGCGCGACCGATTCGGCGGCCACGTGGTGGAGCGCCGCGGCGCCGGCGGCGACCGCACCGACGAGACGAAGCGCTACGAGTTCGGCGACCCCTTCCTGCTCGACCTCAAGGAGACGGTGATGAACGCGGTGGGCCGGGACGGGGGAGGGACGCCGATCCGGCTCGCGCCCGACGACTTCGCCGTGTTCCGGACCGAGCTCCGAACGCAGGCGGCCACCGTGGTCATGCTGGACATGAGCCGCTCCATGGTGAACAACGGCTACTTCCTCCCCGCCAAGAAGGTCGCCCTCGCCCTGGCCGCGCTCATCCGGGGGCAGTTCCCGCGCGATGCTCTCTATGTCGTCGGCTTCTCCCTGTACGCGCGGGAGTTCACCGCGGCCAAGCTCCCGCGCGTGTCCTGGACCGACTGTGACATCGGCACCAACATGCACGCGGGATTTCTCCTCTCGCGCCAGCTCCTCGCCCGGCACCAGGGAGGCAACCGGCAGATCATCATGGTCACGGACGGCGAGCCGACCGCGCACCTCGAGGGCGGCGTGGCCGACTTCGCGTACCCGCCGACCCGGCGGACGGTGCAGGAGACGCTCAGGGAGGTGCAGCGCTGCACGCGGGCCGGCATCACCATCAACACCTTCATGCTGGAGCGGAGCCCGTGGCTCACCGCGTTCGTGGAGGAGATGGCCCGCATCAACCGCGGCCGCGCGTTCTTCTCCTCGGCCGACAAGCTGGGAGAGTACGTGCTGGTGGACTACGTCCGCGCCCGTCGGGCCAGGGCCTCCTGACCCTCGCGAACCCATCGGGTCCTCTCCCGGCGATGGCGGGATATCGGCCGCGCCCCGTCGCCCCCGGCGTGGTGATTGCTGGCCTGGTGTCCTGCGGCGAACGTTCGTCGACTCACGGCGCCGGGTGGGCGGCCCTCCCCGCGGGACCGTGGCTGCTGCGGATCGCCGGAGCTCCCCACCTCCCTCTCGGGGCCCGGCTGAGTGCTGGCGACGCTCGCGCGACACAGCGTGCTGGGTCCATCGCCTGGTCCTCGAGGGCCAGATAGCCCGCCGGGTCCACGGGCCAGCCCACGGCGGCGCGGCGGGCGCAGGCGCGCAAGCAGATCGAGGCGATCCTCAGCGGCGCGCGGAGCCCCGCCCGGCGCTTTGTCGGCGCATCTCTGACCCTGGACACCAGGAGGGCTGACTCATGTCGCGCGCCAGGACCCGTATCGGCTTCGACGAGGTCATTGCCTCGGCCCCCTCGGAGTGGGAGGTGGCCACCGCGGGGGCCGGACCGCAGGGCCGGCTGCCCCTCACCGCCGAGATGCTCCGCGACGGACCGAGCGGCGACGTCTTCGGCCTCACCCAGAACGCGGGGATGGGCTGGGACCCGCGGGAGCTGGGGCGGCCCCCGTTCCTCATCCTGAGCACCCAGGGCGGCATCCGGGCTCCCGACGGCCGGCCGATCGCCCTCGGCTACCACACCGGGCACTGGGAGATCGGGCTCCTCATGCAGGCGGCGGCCCGGGAGATGGCGGACCTCGAGTGCCTGCCCTTCGCCGGCTTCTGCTCCGATCCGTGCGACGGTCGCACCCAGGGCACGGCCGGCATGATGGACAGCCTCCCCTACCGGAACGACGCGGCGATCGTGCTGCGCCGGCTCATCCGCTCGCTCCCGACGCGCCGGGGCGTGCTCGGCGTGGCCACCTGCGACAAGGGCTTGCCCGCCATGATGCTGGCCCTGGCCGCCATGCACGATCTGCCGTGCGTGCTGGCGCCGGGCGGGGTCACGCTGCCCGCCCGGGACGCGGAGGATGCGGGAACCGTGCAGTCCATCGGCGCCCGCTTCGCCCACGGCGCGATCAGCCTCGAGCAGGCGGCCGACCTCGGCTGCCGCGCCTGCGGCTCGCCCGGCGGCGGGTGCCAGTTCCTGGGCACCGCGGCGACGGCGCAGGTGGTGGGCGAAGCCCTGGGCCTGTCCCTGCCTCACTCGGCGCTCGCCCCCTCGGGACAGCCCATCTGGCTCGACATGGCTCGTCGCTCGGCCCGGGCGCTCGTCGGCATGGCCGAGCGCGGCATCGTCACCCGCGACGTCCTCACTGACGGCGCGGTGCGAAACGCCATGGTCGTCCACGCCGCCTTCGGGGGCTCGACGAATCTTCTCCTGCACCTGCCCGCCGTGGTCCACGCCGCCGGGCTCCGCCGGCCCACCGTGGACCAGTGGATCGACGTGAACCGCCGGGTCCCGCGGCTGGTGGACGTGCTGCCGAACGGCCCCCGCAACCATCCGACCGTCCAGGTGTTCCTGGCCGGGGGGGTCCCCGAGGTCATGCTGCACCTGCGCCGGGCGGGCCTCCTCGACGAGCGCTGCCTCACCGTGACGGGCGAGCCCCTCGGCCGCGCGCTCGACTGGTGGGAGGCCTCCGACCGCCGGCGCGCCCTCCGCGAGCGGCTCCGCGCCGTCGACGGCGTCGATGCCGACGACGTCATCATGAGCCCGGACGTCGCCCGGACGCGCGGGCTCACCAGCACCATCACCTTCCCCCGCGGGAACCTCGCCCCGGAGGGCGCCGTCATCAAGAGCACGGCCATCGATCCGGCGGTGGTGGATCCGGACGGCGTCTATCGCAAGACGGGGCCGGCCCGCGTGTTCACGCGGGAGCGCGA
>DATKEI010000161.1:0-3774 GCA_035544455.1 Binatia bacterium
CGCCACCGCGCGGAACACACCTGGTTCAGCCTGGCCGGCACTCTTCCCCTTCTCTCCATGAACGCCGAGCGGGCGGGCCGCGAGATCGTCGCGGCGTGCCGCCGCGGTGACGCCGAGCTCATCCTGTCGCCCCCCGCCCGCTTCGCGGTTGCCTTTCAGACCCGCTTCCCGGAGATCACCGCGGACCTCCTCGGGCTGGCGGCCCGCCTTCTCCCTGGGGTGGGCGGCATCGGCACTCGTCGGGCGAAGGGCGCCGACAGCGCATCGCTCCTGTCCCCCTCCCCGCTGACGGCCATGGGGGACCAGGCAGCGCGGCGCAACAACGAGATCCCGTGAATCGCGGGCGGGCGGCGAGCGTCAACGGCGCCACCCCTGCCACCCCTTCCTCTCTGGAGGTACGCGGGCGGCCCGGGGCAGGCCGGTCGCGCTCCCGCTCGCCGCACCCGGAGACAATGGCCCGGATCGAGCCGGAGCACGCGCGCCCACGGCCGCTTCCGGAAGGCATCGGTCATCACGTCGTGGATCTCGTCACCGAGCTCGACCAGACACGGCCCTCGTCGCCGCCCCGCCGTCCATGACCACCGACCTCCACGGGAATGCGCCGGACACGGCGACGGCCGCATTGCTCATCATCGATGTGATCGGCCCCCTCGCCGGGCGTCGCCGCGCCCCAGGACGCGGGCGGCGATCTCGAGGGCCGTGTCAAGCCCGCCGGGGTGCCGGGCGCCCCGCGACCACGTGGCCTTCCAGCGGAATCGCGGCCTCGCCCGCCGGCGTGGTGAAGGATCGGAGCACCTCGCGGGCGCCCTCGCGGATCCGCGCGTAGACCTCGTCGCTGATCCGCTCTCGGAGCGGCGTGCTCTCCACCTCCGCCGCCACGAACTCGTCGATCGAACCGACCCTGACCGTCCCGAGATACGTGCGGCTG
Source organism: Binatia bacterium (assembly GCA_035544455.1). Taxonomy (GTDB): domain Bacteria; phylum Methylomirabilota; class Methylomirabilia; order Rokubacteriales; family CSP1-6; genus DATKEI01. Next base: position 929 of record DATKEI010000161.1, read on the forward strand.
GCCACGACCTCCAGGCCCGCCGACGCGACGAGGCGGCGCAGATCGTCCAGGTCCCCGCAGACGAAGTACGCGCTGAGGAGCGCGACGGCGTCGGGCCCCGCGTGCCGGGCGGCCACATCCACGAAGGGCGCGTAGGCTGGCTGGGACTCGAGGCGCCCGGGGACGACGAAGGCGACGGTACCGCTCGGCCCGACGACGCGCGCCATCTCCCTGAGCGCCTGGGTTCGATCGGGGAAGAACATCATCGCCATCTGGCAGAGGGCGACGTCGAACGAACCATCCGGGAAGGGGAGGTGGGCCGCGTCCCCCTGACGCCACTCGGTCTCCGGGCCGACCCGCCGGGCGACGCCGAGCATCGCCTCGTTCAGATCGAGGCCAACAACACGTCCCCGGCCGCCCTGCGCGGCGGCGACGGTGCGCGCGACAATGCCGGTGCCGCAGGCGACGTCGAGCACGGCCTGCCCCGGCACGACGCCAGCCAGCTCGATCAGGCGCGGCGCCCACTCCGCGAAGAGGGCGGGCACGAACCTGGCCTCGTACATCTCGGCCGCGGCCGGCGACAGGTGGAACGCTTCGCTCGCTGTCTGCATCGGAGCCTCCTCCGGCGTCCGCTGACGCCCACGGGGATCGCGCACCATCCTCCGGGCCCGACCGGCAACCACGTCCGGATCATCGCGAAGTGTATGATCGGCCCGTGGGCGAGCGCCATGACGGATCATCCGGATCTCTTGCTGGATCGTCCGGCGCGACGCGCTCGCCTGCTCGATCATCCGTCGCGCATGCTCCGGAGTCCGCCGCCGGCGAGGCGCCGGGGATCGATCCCCTGTCGGACGTGCTGCGGGCGGTGCGGCTCACCGGCGCCGTGTTCTTCCGGGTGGACGCCACCTCCCCCTGGGTGATCGAGATGCCTGACACTTCCGCGCTCGCCTCGGTCACCCTGCCGCGTGCCCAGCATGTGATCTCCTATCACGTCGTGACGCACGGGTCGTGCTGGGGGATGCGGCTCGAGGGCGCGCCGGTGAAGCTCGAAGCGGGCGACGTCCTCGTCTTTCCCCACGGGGATCCGTACGTGATGTCCATGGCCCCGGGAATGCGGGGCGGGCCGGACATCGCCGAGGTCCTGGCGTTCATGAAGGAGATGGTGGCGGGCCGGCTCCCCTTCGCCGTCGCGGAGGGCGGCGGCGGTCCTGAGCAGATGAGCCTGGTGTGCGGCTTCCTCGGCTGCGACGTGCATCCCTTCAACCCCCTCCTGGCCGCGCTGCCGCGCCTGCTCCACGTGCGCCAGGCCTTCGCGCCCGGCGACCCGCTCGCGCAGCTCATCGATTTCGCCATTGCCGAGTCGCGAGAGCGTCGCGCCGGCGGCGAGTGTGTCCGGCTGCGCCTGAGCGAGCTGATGTTCGTCGAGGTGGTGCGCCGCCACCTGGCCGCGCTGCCGCCCGGGCAGACCGGCTGGGTGGCCGGCCTGCGGGACCGGATCATCGGGCGCGCCCTCGCCCTCCTGCACGAGCGCCCGGCCGAGGCCTGGACGCTCGAGAAGCTCGCCAGGGACGTCGGCCTCTCGCGGTCGGCGCTGGCCCAGCGCTTCACCTACTTCGTGGGCGACGCGCCCATGCAGTACCTCACCCGCTGGCGGATGCAGGCGGCCGCCCGTCTCCTGACCGACGGCCAGGCCAAGGTCTCCGCCGTCGCCCTCGCGGTGGGCTACGACTCCGAGGCGGCCTTCAGCCGCGCGTTCAAGAAGGCGGCCGGTATGCCTCCCGCCGCGTGGCGCCGCGGGCACGCGACGCCACCCGCGTCGCGGGAAACATCGGGGGCGGGCTGAGGCTCATGCGCAGGAACGCCGATGCGCCCATGGACGTCCCCGGCGCGTGCCTTGTCGACGTGGCTTCGCAGTGCCGGACCGGGCGGATCCTCACGCTCGACGGCGAGGTCCCCACCTTCCGTGGAGCGCCTCACCGTCCGTTCGAGCTGCTGGTCGAGACATGACGGGGTCTGGTGGACGCGCCATGAACCCGCCGAACGCACGCGTCAATCTCCTGATGGCCGGCGGGGGAGTGCGCCTCGCCGCGTTCGTGGGGGCCCTCGCCGCCTTCCGGCACATGGGCGTGGAGGTCGCGGCCGTCGCCGGCGCGTCGGCGGGCAGCATCGTCGGCAGCTTCCTGGCCCGGGGCTGGTCGGTCGAGCAGATGCTGTCGCGGCTGCTCGAGACCGACTTCACCCAGTTCAAGGACATCAGCCTGCGGGCCTTCCTGCTCGAGGGCGGGGTCTACTCCGGCAACTCCTTCGAGCAATGGATGGACCGCCAGCTCGAGGGGGCCACCTTCCGCGATCTGTCGCTGGACCTGCACGTGGCCACCGTCGACCTGTTCGGCCGATGCCCGTTCTTCTTCTCGCGGCGCACCACGCCAGACATCCGGGTGAGCCGGGCCGTCCGCTGCTCCATGTCGATCCCCTGGGTGTGGCGCGCGCTCCGGCAGGACGAGAAGCTGCTCGCCGACGGACAGCTCGTCCCGTGGATCGCCGCCGGCGTCGAGAGGCTTCGCCAGGAGAGCGAGGGGACGCACCGGCGCACCGTCATGCTCCGGATCATCTCCGAGGCCCGGCTGGACCTGCGGGCGAAGCGCTACCTGTGGCCGTGGGATTTCGCCATGGTGCTCCTGGACGCCATGCTGAGCGCGATCGACAACCAGCGCGTCCCCGGTGACCTCTGGTCGGACACGATCCTGATCGACGTCGGAGGGACCCAGAACCTGCAGTTCCAGCTGAGCCGGGAGGAGAAGATGCGCCTCTTCGCGTGCGGCCAGGACCAGGCCCACCGGTACTTCCACAAGGGCGCTCCGAAGGCG
>DATKEI010000162.1:0-6089 GCA_035544455.1 Binatia bacterium
CAGTTCCGGCGCGCTGGCGTCGGACGGCACCGCCGGGACTTGCAGGCGCGCGGTCACGCCGAAGTCGGTGAGCTTGACCGTTTCATCGGGCAGGACCATGACGGTCTGGGGTTTCACGCCGCGGTGCAGGACGCCACCGGAGTGCGCGACGCGCAGGCCCTCCGCGATCTGGACGGAGAGGGCCAGGGTCCGGGAAAGTGTGAGCTGGCCTTCGGCCTCGAGCACCTGCCTGAGCGTGCGTCCCTCGAGATACTCCATGACGACGAAGAGACGGCCGGCGTCGGTCTGGTCGAGGTCGTGGACCCTGGTCACGTAGCGCGGGTCAAGGCGGGCCAGCGTCCGGGCTTCACGGCGGAAGCGCTCCAGGAGAATGTCGTCCCCGGCCAGCTCCTCGCGCAGGAACTTGAGGACCACGCTGCGCCGGATCTTGACTTGCTCGGCCAGGTACGCAGTGCCGCCGCTGCCCTCCCCCAGCTTGCGGAGCACGCGATACCGCCCGCGGATGGTCTGCCCGACGAGAGGGTCGGGTTGCTCTCCGACCCGATGGGCGGCGGTGCCGTCAGTGGGGCACACCTCGACGTCGTCGGGGAACTCGCGGTTGCAGGCCGGGCAGTGCGTCACGCCGCCACCTCTCCTCGATCCGGGCTGTCGGCGGACCCCCAAGGCGCCCGTGCGTCCAGCCTAGCATCCCGGGATGCAGCGCGCGGCAGTCCCGCCCCGGCGGTTACCGTCGGGGCGGGACTGCCGCGGGTCGATCGCCTCCGCATCGCCCGCGAGGCGGCGACGCGGAGGCGCGGGGTGACGGGCCGCCGTCGACCGCGGCGAACCGGTCAGAAGGTCGAGATGTCCTCCGCCTTCTCGGTGATGAACTCGAGCAGCGCGGGGACGCCGTCCTGCGTCCTGGCCACCGCCCGCTTGATGGCGGGGATGATCTCGCCCGGCTCGGTCACGCGCTCGCCGTGGCCACCGAAGGCGCGCGCCATGGCCGCGTAGTCGCCGCTGATGTCCGTGCTGCGGTACTTCTGGGTCGAGACCGGCATCACCTTGAGCTCGATGGCCATGCAGAAGTTGTTGAGGAGCACGGACAGGATGGGGATGCGCTCGCGCACCGCCGTCTCGAAGTCCATGCCGGTGAAGCCGATGGCCGCGTCCCCCCACACGTTGATGCAGAGCTTGTCGGGCTGGGCGAGCTTGGCCCCCATGGCGAGCCCGAGCCCGTACCCGAGCTGGGTCGTCTTGCCCCAGCCGATATAGGTGAGGGGCTCCGTGCTCTCCCAGAAGGGAGAGAGCTGGTCGCGGGGGCTTCCCGCGTCGTGGGTGATGATGGTGTTGGCCACGTCGACGCTTTGCATGAGGTCGCGGATCACGCGGTAGGGCGACAGCGGCGCCGTGTCCTGGGCGAGGCGGGGTGTCCACTTCGCGATCCACTCTGCCTTGAGCTGTGCGATTTCCTTGGTCACCTGGGCGGCCCGGCCGCGCGGCGTGCCCTTGAGCCGATCCTTCACCTCGGCCAGCACCGCTTCCAGGGTAAGGCCGGCGTCGCCGAGGAGGGCGCGCTCGCAGACCACGTCCTTGTTCACGTCGGCAGGGTCCAGGGTGGCGTGGACGATGGGCTTGCCCTTGGGCATGGCCACGCCGTAGTTCGTCGTCGAGAAGCTGCAGCCGACGCCGAAGATCAGATCGGCGTTCTGCAGGAAGTGGTGGAGCTGCTTCGAGATGGCGCGTCCGCCCGAGCCCAGGGACAGCGGGTGGTTCTCGGGAAAGGCGCTCTTGCCCTGCAGGCTCGTGGTCACCGGGGCTTCCAGGAGCTCGGCGAGGGCGCGCAGCTCGCGCCATGCCTTGGCGTAGTGCACGCCCTGGCCCGCGTAGAGCACGGGGCGCTTCGCCTCCACCAGCATGCGGGCCACCGCGGTGACCTCCCGCGGGTCTGGCGCGTACCGCAGGCGCGGGGCGGGCGTGTAGTCGAGCGGCTCCGGCACCTCCTCGCCCAGGATGTCCACCGGGAACTCCACCATCACCGGGCGCGGCCGCCCGTTTCGCACCTGCGTGAAGGCGCGCCGCATGACGTCGGGGATGGCGGCCGCCACCGCCACCTGCTCCAGCGATTTGGTCACGTGCTGGAAGTTGAGGAGCGCGCTGAAGTTCGGCTGGACCTGGTTGATGCGCCGGGGATAGCCGCCGGGCAGCACCACGATGGGCACGGAGTCCCCGTAGGCCTGGGCCACGCCGCCGAAGGCGTTCTCGGTGCCGGGCCCGTGCTGCATGGCGAAGACGCCGATCTTGTCGCCCGAGGTGACCCGGCTGACGGCGTCGGCCATGTGGAGCCCGACGCGCTCCTGGCGCACCATGATGGTGCGGATGTCGGCGCGGGCCGCGGCCTCGATGATGTGGTTCACGGGGTAGCCGATGAGGTATTCGACTCCCTCTCGCTTGAGGATCTCGGCGACGGCGTCGACCGCTTTCATGCGGGCTCCTCCTCCGGACTGAAGGGTGGGGTTCGCGGGACATCGTGCCACGTTTGCGGGGGGGCGTCCAGCGCGCGTCCCTCACGACCCCCGGGGCTGCCGCCGCTTGACACCGCGGCGAGGCGGCCTCAGGATCCCCGGCGGGAGGCGACGGGCGTGACGGTCTCGCGCGACAACTCGAAGGCGGTGTACGAGGGGATCAAGTCCGCGGGCATCCGCTTCGTCACCGCGATGCCCGAGACGTGGCTGGTCTACCTGCTCCAGCTCGCGGACGACGACCCGGAGGTGCGGCTGATCGAGGTCGCCCGGGAAGAGGAGGCGGTGGGCATCGCTGCCGGCGCCTACCTCGCGGGCGCGAGGAACGCCCTGCTCATGCAGAACCACGGGTTCCTCGGCAGCATCAACGCGATCGTCTCTCTGACGATGCTGTACCGCATTCCCCTCGTCATGCTGATCGCCCACCGCGGCCACTGGGGCGAGCCCTACCCCTGGCACACCCAGGGCGGGATCGTGACCGAGCCGGTGCTGCGAGCGCTCGGTCTGCCGTTCGAGTACGCGCGGGACCCCCGGCGCGTGGCCGCGCAGATCCGGGAGGCGCAGACCCTCGCCTGGTCGTCGCTCTCGCCGGTCGCGCTGCTGCTCTCGCGCGACCTGATGGAGGATTGAGCGGGCGAGCGGCCGGCGATGCGCGCTTGACACCGCAGCGCGGCCGGGTCAGCATCCGCGGGTCTCCCTTTCGGGGGCGGCTGGCCGAGCTGGATGGCGCTCCTCGGCGGTGAGGTCGCGCCCCCGCCGGTCCGGCGGGGGCGTCAGGGCGCGATGTCAGGGAGGATCGACTGGTGAAACGCGCGGAGTGCATCCGGGCGGTCTATCCCGAGCTCGGTGACCGGCTGGTGGTGACCATCATGGGCGCCACGGCGCAGGAACTCTACGACCTCGGGCACCGCGAGACGTTCTTCTACCTGCAGCACGCCATGGGGCTCGCCTCCTCGCTCGGGCTTGGCCTCGCCCTCAACCGCCCGCAGGACCGCGTGGTCGTCCTCGACGGCGACGGCTCGGTCCTCATGAACCTCGGTACCCTGGCCACCCTGGCCCGTTACCGCCCGCCCAACCTCACCCACATCATCTTCGACAACGGCAGCTTGCTCTCCACCGGGGGATTTCCGTCTCACACCGCCTCCGGTGTCACGGACCTCGCTGCGATCGCCCGCGGCGCGGGGTGCCCGCGTGTGCTCGAGGCCGGGAGCCTGTACGGCTTCATGGAGGCGGTGGCCCAGGCCTTCGACGACGCGGCCATGACCACCATCGTGGCCAGGGTGGAGGCGGTCGGGCCCGACCACTTCGGGATGGATTTCAAGCTTCCGGAGAACGCGTTCCGGTTTCAGCGCCACATTGCGGACCCCGCGCGCCCGTGCCCGTCCTGAGGCCCGGGTTGCCGTCGCCTGGAGCTTCGCCCCGGCTTTCCGCAACCGTGGCGCCGCCGCTCGCGCGGCCCCCGCGCCCCCGGGCGCGAGGGCCCCTGCGGTAGAATTCGGCTGTCCCTCGACGCCGAGGCTGGCACCATGACGACCGCCCGACCGCCGTTTCGCGCCGACCACGTCGGCAGTCTCCTCCGCCCCGCGGAGGTCAAGGAGGCGCGGGCGGGGCGCGAGCGCGGCGAGGTGACCGCCGCCCAGCTCCGGGAGGTCGAGGACCGCGCCATCGAGCGCGCCGTGCGGAACCAGGAGGAGATCGGGCTCCTCGCCGCGACCGACGGAGAGATCCGCCGCTCGTGGTGGCACTTCGACTTCCTGAAGGCGCTCGAGGGCGTGGAGGCCTACCGGACCAGCCAGGGCATCCAGTTCCAGGGCATGGAGACACGGGCCGAGGGCGTGCGCGTCACCGGCCGGATCCGGTTTGCCGGGCATCCGATGCTCGACCACTTCCGCTTCCTGAAGAGCCGGACCCGCGCGGTGCCCAAGATGACGATCCCGAGCCCGAGCGTGCTGCATTTCCGTGGCGGCCGGGCGGGCGTCAGCCAGGACGTCTACCCGGACCTGGACGCATTCTTCGAGGACCTCACCGCCGCCTACCGAGATGCCGTGCGCGCCTTCGCCGACGCGGGCTGTCGCTACCTCCAGCTCGACGACACGGTGTGGGGCTATCTCTGCTCCGCCGAGCAGCGCGAGCAGGCGCGCCAGCGGGGCGACGACCCGGCCCGGCTACCCGCCATCTACGCGCGCATGATCAACACCGCCATCGGGGGCCGTCCCGCCGACATGGTGATCACCACGCACGTGTGCCGGGGAAACTTCCGCTCCACCTGGATCTCCGAGGGCGGCTACGAGCCGGTGGCCGAGATGCTGCTGGGCGCGCTGGAGGTCGACGGCTACTTCCTCGAGTACGACACCGAGCGCGCGGGCGGCTTCGAGCCGCTGCGCTTCCTCCCCCGGGGGGGAAAGACGGTCGTGCTCGGCCTCGTCACGTCCAAGAGCGGCGCCCTCGAGCGAAGGGTCGACGTCAAGCGCCGGATCGACGAGGCGACGCGATACGTCGCCCTCGACCAGCTCGCCCTGAGCCCCCAGTGCGGCTTCGCCTCGACCGAGGAGGGCAACCGGCTTGCCGAGGCCGAGCAATGGGCCAAGCTCCGCATGATCGCAGAGGTCGCGGCCGACGTCTGGGGGTGATCCCCCTCGCGTCCGGAGGGACAAAGAGATGGACATCGCCATCCCGCTGTTCGACGGCATCACGGCGCTCGACGCCATCGGCCCCTACGAGGTGCTCTCCCGCCTGCCCGGCGCCCGCGTGCGCTTCGTGGCGGTGGAGCCGGGTCCGAAGCGGACCGACAAGAATCTGGCTCTCGTCGCCGACGAGCCCCTGTCGGCGGTGCCGCATCCCGAGATCATCATGGTGCCGGGCGGCTTCGGAACGCGGGCCCTCATGACACCGAACCCGCTGCTGGACTGGATCCGGACCGCCCACGGGACGAGCCAGTGGACGACCTCGGTCTGCACGGGCTCGCTGCTCCTCGGCGCGGCGGGGCTGCTCCAGGGCCTCGAGGCCACCACGCACTGGGCGGCCATGGACGACCTGCGGGCGCTGGGCGCGCGTCCCACCTCGCGACGCGTGGTCGAGCAGGGGAAGATCGTCACCGCTGCCGGTGTGTCGTCGGGCATCGACATGGCGCTGACCCTCGCCGCTCGCATCGCCGGCGTCGAGACGGCCCAGGCCATCCAGCTCGGCATCGAGTACGACCCCCAGCCGCCGTTCGACGCCGGCTCGCCCGACAAGGCGCCGCCCGCGATCGTCGAGAGACTGCGCCAGGGCGTGCGCGCGCGCCTCGAGGGCTCCGCGCCCGCGTCCCGCTAGAACCGACCTGTTCAGGAACCCGTCCTGGCGCGCCCCCTCACCCTGCCCTCTCTCTCCCCCTCACTCCCCCTCCGGGGGCGAGGGTGGGCGTCTGGTCCACGCATGATCCGGGCTTAGCGTCCTGAGTAGAAGTTCGTCGTCTCGCGGCGCCGGGTGGGGTGGGGGCCCTCCCCGCGGGACCGTATCTTCTGCGGATCGCCGGAGCCACCCACCATCCGTCTCGTGGCCCCATTGAGCGCCGGCGAAGCTCCGCGACTCAGCGTGTCCCGCGGGGAG
>DATKEI010000163.1:0-2843 GCA_035544455.1 Binatia bacterium
CGCGGAGGCGATTCTCGACGCCGGGGCGATGCCGCTCCTGGCTTCGTCCCGGCGCAATACCGTGCGCGTCATGCGCTTCCAGTCGATCGCCCATCCGCCGCGGCCCCTCGCCGGCCCATGGGGGCCCTCCCCTTCCTCCTCCTCGTCGTCGGAAGAGCGGTAGCCGGGAACCGCAGCGCTTCTCTCGGAAGGGGAGAGGACTGGATGACACTAGCCTGGATGGATCTCTTGCCCGCCCACGGGCCCGGCGAAGCGATCCCATTGATGGAACGGGGGCCGCTGTCTCTCCGGCCCCCTCGCCGGCGGCCGCAGACGCCGCCTGGCCAGCCTGTGTTCCGACAGCGCCAAGGGGGCGGGAGGCGCCCGTCCGTCCTCTGGCGCGCGGCTGCGGACTCGCCTATGCTGGCCGGGTGGGTTGCGGGCGGGACGTGTGCGGCCCGGCCCGCGTGGACCAATTCCGTGGCGCGGGAGGTGACCATGGCACTCAGGGCGACACGTGTCGATACGTGGGCAGCGACCATCGAGGACCGACCCGGGGGGCTTGCTGCGAAGCTCGCGGCGCTGGCAGCCGCGAAGGTCAATCTGGAGTTCGTCATCGCGCGGAGGGCCCCGGACAAGCCCGGCACCGGGGTGGTGTTCGTGACGCCGATCAAGGGCGCGAGCCAGGTCAAGGCGGCGCAGCGGGCGGGGTTTACCAAGACGACCGCCCTGCACACCGTGCGGATCCAGGGGCCCGACAAGGCAGGGGCGGGCGCCCGCATCGCGTCAGCCCTCGCCGAGGCCGGCTTGAATGTTCGCGGTTTCTCCGCCGCGGCCATCGGCCGGACGTTCGTCGGTCATATCGCGCTCGACACGCCCGCAGACGCGGCGAAGGCCGGCCGCGTTCTCGCGAAGCTGTAGGATGTCCCGGGCCTTTCTCGCGGGCTGCGCCTCCTTCGCGGTGCCGGGAGCGCTGGGGGGGGCTCCCGGTGTTCCGCCGTGATCGGGCCGGTCATTGCCGCCCTGTTCCCCGTGGTGGGGGCGGCACGGGAGCATGCGGAGAGAATCGCGGTGGGCGGTGAGCCGGGGGAGGCGCAGCCGCGGCGACGGCTCGGAAGGCTGGCGATGCGCAGATTGATCGGAGGGCGTGACGGCCCCGGTGAGTCGACGGGCACCGGACGATGCCTCGAGGAGCGGGGCCAGCCGCTGGATCTTGCCCTCGCGCCCGGCGGGGTCGACACCGGCGCCACGTCCCGGCCGACGATCGCGAGGTGTTTGACCCGCGCCCTCTGAGGGCGCAAGGCGCCCACCCCCGGGTCCCCCGCGGCCCGTTCCGTCACGCGACGCCCCTCGTGCGAATTCCGCCGGGGCCATCCGAGCGGCGGCGTCTCGACGCCAAGGTGGCCCGGCGCCGCCCTTTCCGTTGCCTGCTTTGGCAGTCGGAGACTGGGGTGGGTAGAATGGTGAGGCGTCCGCGGTGGCGATCGCGCGATGGTCGCCCGTGGGCGCAGCCTGACACGGTTCGACGTCGACCACTCACGATGAAGGACACCGGAACATGACACGGACGATGACATGGGTCACCAGCGAATTGCTCGCGGAGCTTGTTTCCACCCAGCAGCCGCCGTGTCTCTCGCTCTACCAGCCGACGCACCGGCGCCATCCCGAGAACCAGCAGGACCCGATCCGGTTTCGCAACCTGGTGAAGGAGCTGGAGGCATCCCTGCGGCAGAGGTATTCGGCGGTCGAGGTGAGGCGGCTCCTGGAACCGTTTGACGCGCTCGCCCACGACCATGATTTCTGGAACCATACGGCGGATGGGCTGGCCGTGATGGGTGGGCCGGAGCTGTTTCGAGTGTTTGGCCTTCAGCGGCAGGTCGCCGAACTGGTCGTTGTGGCCGACAGCTTTCACACCAAGCCGTTGCGGCGCTTCTTGCACTCGGCCGACCGTTACCAGGTGCTCGGATTGAGCCGGCACGAGGCTCATCTCTTCGAGGGCAACCGCAACGCGCTCGACGAGATCGCCCTGGCCCCGGGGGTGCCGCGCACCATCACCGAGGCGCTGGGCGGGGACTTGACCGAGCCGCACCAGACCGTTGCCTCCTACGGGGGCGTCGGCGGGGCGAGCGCGGCCATGCACCACGGCCACGGCGGGAGGAAAGACGAGGTGGACATCGACGCGGATCGGTTCTTCCGCGCCATCGACCGGGCAGTGGTCGAGCACTATTCGCGACCATCGGGCCTGCCGCTGATCCTGGCGGCGCTGCCCGAGCATCATCAGCGCTTCCGCCAGATCAGTCACAACTCGCTTCTCGTCGCCGAGGGGATCACGATCAACCCCGACTCGGTGCCGGTCGACGAGCTGCGCATGCTCGCCTGGCAGGTCGTCGAGCCTCAGTATCAGGCGCGGCTGGCCGCGCTGGGCGAGGAGTTCGAGCAATCGCGGTCCAGGGGGCGTGGCAGCGACGACCTGGCGCAGGTGGCCGAAGCGGCGGCGGCCCGACGGGTCGGGACGCTGCTGGTCGAGGCCGACCGCCAGATCGCCGGTCGGCTGGACGTCGCGACGGGCCGGCTCGAACTCGACGCCCTGAGCCATCCGCAGGTTGATGATCTGCTGGACGACCTGGGCGACCTGGTTGCACGGATGGGTGGTCGGGTCCTGGTTCTACCGGCCGAGCGGATGCCCACGCGGACAGGACTGGCCGCAACGTATCGATACTGAACCACGGCGATCATCGAGGAGAGCAATGCAAGTCCTGATGAACACCGACAGCAACATTGAAGGCCGCGACCAGCTGGCCGCTCAGGTCACCGCCACGGTGGAGGGCGCCCTGAGCCGGTTCAGCCATCACATCACCCGGGTG
>DATKEI010000164.1:0-18153 GCA_035544455.1 Binatia bacterium
CTCCCCGCGGGACACGCTGAGTCGCGGAGCGCTGCCGGCGCTCAATGGGGCCACGAGATGGGTGGTGGGCGGCTTCGGCAATCCGCAGAAGATACGGTCCCGCGGGGAGGACCCCCACCCCACCCGGCGCCGCGAGTCCACGCACGTCGGACTCGGGACACTCGCGAGCATCGGCGGCCACTATGGCCTTCGCGTTCTCCAACGAGCACACGCGTCCCCGCCCCGGGGCGGGGAGCACCACGGACTGAGCCCCATCCCCAACGGAACCAGGAGAGAGCCATGGCCCAGGTCGTTCTCAAGGATCTGAACAAGAAGTACGACGAGGTCCACGCCGTTAAGGACGTGAACCTCACCATCCGGGACAAGGAGTTCATGGTCTTCGTGGGCCCCTCGGGGTGCGGGAAGACCACCACCCTGCGCATGGTGGCGGGCCTGGAGGAGATCACGGCCGGGGAGATCTTCATCGGGGATCGCGTGGTCAACGACCTCCCCCCGAAGGACCGCGACATCGCCATGGTGTTCCAGAACTACGCGCTGTACCCGCACATGAGCGTGTACGACAACATGGCGTTCGGCCTCAAGATGCGCAAGTTCCCCAAGCCCGAGATCGAGAAGCGCGTGCGCGACGCCGCCGAGATCCTCGGCATCCAGGAACTGCTCAAGCGCAAGCCGCGCCAGCTCTCGGGGGGGCAGCGGCAGCGCGTGGCCGTGGGGCGCGCCATCGTGCGGCATCCCCAGGTCTTCCTGTTCGACGAGCCGCTCTCGAACCTCGACGCCAAGCTCCGGGTGCAGATGCGGGTGGAGCTGAAGCGGCTGCACGAGCGTCTGGAGACCACGGCCATCTACGTCACCCACGACCAGGTCGAGGCCATGACCCTCGGCAGCCGCGTCGTGGTCATGAAGGACGGCTGGGTCCAGCAGGTCGGCGAGCCCATGGAGATCTACTCCAAGCCGCAGAACAGGTTCGTGGCCGGCTTCATCGGGTCACCGGCCATGAACTTCATCCCGGTCACCCTGACCGAGGCCAACGGAGGGCTCCGCGCCGAGGCCAAGGACTTCGCGATCATGGTGCCGGCCGACCGCCGGGCCCGGCTCGCCGCCTACAAGGGCCAGGGCGTCACCCTCGGCGTGCGCCCGGAGGATCTGCGGGTGGGGACGGCCGGCGAGGCGAGCGGATCCGCCCTGGACGCCGTCGTCGAGGTGGTCGAGCCACTCGGCTCCGAGATCCTCCTCGACACGACAGTCGCCGGCCAGTCGGTGGTGGCCCGCGTCGAACCCTCGGTGAGGGCCAAGCCGCACGAGAAGATCCACCTGGTGCTCAACACGGAACGCATCCACTTCTTCGACGCCAAGACGGAGGAGGTCATCAAGTAGCCGGCCGAAGCGAATCACTTGACAGAGCCGGGCCGCCCGGCTAGAAGAGAGGAACTCAGGACGCCGAGAGACGGTTACAGGAAGGCAGGGCGCTGTCAGGGCGCCCGCCCAGCTCCCGCTCGCTCCACCGCATAGGCGGAACCGACTCAAGCATAGGCGGAACCGACTCAAGGAGGTGTCTATGACCCTTGTCCCGTCCCCTTCCACTGATCGCCGCCAGTTCCTCAAGGTGTCCGGCGCCAGCACCGCTGGCATGGCCGCCTGGCTCGCCCTCGGCAAGGCGCCCGCCTTCGCCCAGAAGCGCGAGCTGACCTTCCTCAGCTGGAACCACTTCGTGCCGGCCTCCGACGACGAGCTGCGCAAGCAGGCCGAGGCCTTCGGCAAGCTGGCCGGCTGCACGGTGCGGGTGGACACCATCGCGCACCTTCAGCTGCCCGCGAAGTACGCCGCCGAGGCGGCATCGAAGTCCGGGCACGACATGATCATGGCCGGCACCTCGACCACCTTCCTCTACGAGCAGCACCTCGTGGAGGTGAGCGACGTCGTCGACGACCTCGGCAAGAAGTACGGCGGCTGGTATCCGTTCTCGAAAGAGGGCGCGCACATGTCGTCGGGCTGGAAGGCGGTGCCGTGGTTCTGGATCTCGTTCCCGGCCACGTACAACATGGCGCATTACAAGAAGGCGGGGCTCGAGACGCCGAAGAGCTGGGACGAACTGCTCCAGCAGGGCAAGACCCTCAAGAAGCAGGGCAACCCGGTCGGTATTCCCATCAGCCACTGCGCCGACGCCAACACCACCTTCTGGTCGGTGCTCTGGTGCTACGGGGGCAAGGTGCTGGAGGCCGACGGCCGCACCCCGGCCATCAACTCCGACAAGACGGCGCAGGTGATCGAGTGGTACAAGGAGCTCTACAAGGACGCCATGGACCCGGAGGTGCTGTCGTGGGACGACGCCTCCAACAACCGCTTCATCCTCTCCGGCAAGGGCGCCTGGATCCACAACCCCATCAGCCCGTACAACCAGGCCCTCGCCAAGAGCATGCCGATCGCCGACGACATCAACCATCACCGCAGCCCGGGGGGGCCGGCCGGCATCCATTCCGCGCCGCCGATCAACGGGCTCGGGATCTGGACGTTCTCCAAGAACGCCGACCTCGCCAAGGAATTCATCAAGTTCCACTTCCAGAAGGAAAACTTCGACGCCTGGATCGTCGCCTCCAACGCCTTCAACCATCCCCCGCTCCGGCATTTTGCCGATCACCCGATCTGGGCGAAGAACCCGAAGTTCGCGATGCTGCCGGCGGAGGCGGAGTACGCCCACCCCCGCGGCTGGCCGGCCAAGACGAACGCCGCCGTGAACCTCATCGAGGTGAACTACGCCCTGCCTGACATGGTGGCCAAGGCCGTCGCCGGCATGCCGACCAAGCGGGCCATGGCCTGGGGTGAGGAGCAAGTGCAGCTCGCCGTCCAGGGCAAGCTCCAGACCAGGGGCAAGAGCTAGCCCCATGGCGGTCAGCCAGCGGGCGCTCGAGGCGGCCGGGCTGCCGTCAGCCCGGCGCCTCGGCCGGGTGCGGGAATGGTGGGAGCAGGAGCACGTCTTCGGCTACGGCCTGATCCTGCCCGCGCTCCTGCTGATCGTGTGCCTGGTCGCCTACCCGTTCGGCATGGCGATCTACTTCAGCCTGTCCGATTACTGGGTGGGCGCGCCGGGCGAGTTCGTCGGGCTGGAAAACTTCCGCCAGATCTTCCAGAACGAGGTCTTCCACCGGACCGTCTACAACTCGTTCGTCTTCACCTCGATCGCCGTCGTCTTCAAGGCGCTGCTGGGCGTGTGGCTCGCCGTGCTCCTGTTCCGAACGTTCAAGTTCAAGCGGCTCATCCGGGGGGCGGTGCTGCTGCCGTGGGTGATCCCGACCGCGCTGTCGACCCTGGCGTGGTGGTGGATGTTCGACTCCCTCTACAGCGTGGTCAACTGGACGGGCATCCGGCTGGGGCTGATCGAGGCCCCCGGCCCGAACTGGCTCGGCATGACCAGCTACGCCATGGCCGCGGTGATCGCGGTCAACGTGTGGCGCGGCTTGCCGTTCTTCGCCATCATTGTGCTCGCCGGCCTCGTCTCGATCCCGCGCGAGTACTACGAGGCCGCCGAGGTGGACGGGGCCAGCTCATGGGGTCGGTTCCGGCACGTCACCCTGCCGCTTCTCAAGCCGGTCCTCGCCGTGGTGATCCTCTTCTCCACCATCTTCACCTTCGCCGACTTCAACATCGTCCAGGTCCTCACCCGGGGCGGGCCGGTCAACACGACCCACCTCTTCGCCACCCTCGCCTACCAGACGGGCCTCGTCGGCGGCAATCTGGGGCAGGGCGCGGCGATCTCGCTCTTCCTGTTCCCGATGCTCGCGGCGGTGGTCTTCTTCCAGCTCCGCTACATCCGGAGGGAATGACATGGTCGTCGGGGTACGCTCGCGCGGCGCGCGGCTTCGCTCGGCGGCCTTCGGGTACGCCAGCGTGCTCCCGTTCGTCGCCTTCGCCGTGTTCCCCTTCTACTACATGGTCATCACGTCCCTGAAGAAGGACGCCGAGCTGTACAACCTCCAGTCCGTGCCCTTTCTCATCCAGACCGGGGCCATCGTCGACCATTACCGGTACCTGCTCACGAAAACCGAGTTCCTCACCTGGATGACGAATAGCTTCATCATCAGCATCGTCTCGACGTCGGTCTCGCTGGTCATCGCGATCCTGGCCGGCTATAGCCTCGCCCGGCTGCGCTACCGGGGAGCGGCCTCGTTCGGCACCGCGGTGTTCATCACCTATCTCGTGCCGCCGACCCTGCTCTTCCTGCCGCTCTCGCAGGTGGTGGTCTGGCTCGGAATCTCCGACAGCATCTGGGCTCTGATCGTCACGTACCCCACCTTCCTCGTGCCGTTCTCGACCTGGCTCCTCATGGGCTATTTCCGCACGATCCCCAAGGAGGTCGAGGAGTGCGCCCTGGTCGACGGGGCCACCCGCATGCAGACGCTCACCCGGATCGTGCTGCCCATGGCCATCCCCGGGATCGTGTGCGTGGTCCTGTTCGGCTTCACGCTCACGTGGAACGAGTTCATCTACGCGCTGACCTTCGTGTCGCAGACCGCCAGCAAGACCGCCGTCGTCGGCGTCACCGCCGACCTCATCCGCGGCGACATCTTCTACTGGGGCTCGCTGATGGCGGGGGCCATCCTGGCCAGCCTGCCGATCGTCATCCTCTACGTGCTGTTCCTGGACTACTACGTCTCCGGCCTCACCGCAGGCGCCGTCAAGGGGTAGGCCGGGGAAGCTGGCGGGAGCGGGGGCCGCCCGGAGGGACTCAATCCACAGTGCAGGCCACGGCGCGCGCGGGGGCGCCGCAGTCGAGGGCAAGCGTCCAGCCCTCGCCGCCGTCGGGGCTGACGAAGACCTTTCCGCTGAGCGAGCACGCCACCACGAGGCCGGGCGGCTCGGCTGCGGCTGCCACCGACCAGATGGTCCCGCCCACGGTGTCGGGGAACGGGCACGCCTGCCACGAGCGGGCCCCGTCTGTCGACACCGCAACGCCCCCCCGGGACCCGTTCGGCCCGTCGCCGAAGGCGCAATAGAGGGTCCCCGGCGCATCCCTGCGGCTCGCGAGCGAGCGGCAATACCGATCGCCCGGCCCGAAGACACCGGCGAACCAGCGCGCGCTCCGCCAGGTCGCGATGCCGGTCGGCATGGCGGCCACGAGGACCGCGCCCGAGCACCAGGCCAGCGCGTGGACATCCAGCGACGGAATGCCGTCGTTGGCGGCACTCCAGACGCGCCCACCGTCGCCAGTGGCGAACACGCCCCCGACCTCCACGGCGGCCCAGACCTCGCCGGTCACGTTCGGATTCGGGAGCAGATGCGTGATGCGCGCGGACGGCGGGACAGAGGGAGCGCCGGCGGGCGAGAAGCGAACGTGCTCCCAGGTCGCCCCCGCGTCGTCCGATCGCCAGAGGCCGACCGGATCCGTTCCGGCCAGGAGCACGCCCTCGAGGGCACACGCGGCCCAGACCTCGGCGGCGGCGGATGGCAGCGCCAGCTCCCGCCATTGCCCCTCGCTGCGGCGGAACACGCGCCCCTCGCCCCCGACGAGAAGCTGGCCGGCGCCCGACCACAGGGAGCGAAGGCGCGCGGATGCAGGAACCCCCGAGTCGCGCGTCCAGCTGGACCCGAGGTCGTCGCTCCGGTAGAGTCCCGCCCCGCCTGTCGCCACAAACAGAGACGGCATGGATCAAGACCGACCGGTGCCGCTTCTCGGAGAGAACGCCGCCGCCCGGCGCCCGTGTCGGTCAATTCCGGTGGTATCCTTTGCAACCGTGCGCCAGAAGTGGCTCATGGTCATCCTAGGCCCAAGCCTGGTGCTCGTCGCCGCGAGCGCCGCCACCCTCGTCTTCATGCCGCATCCGGTCCCCAGAACGGCGACGGGCGCCCAGCGCGTCTACCTCGTCCACTGCGCCTCCTGCCATGGCGCCGACGGCCGGGGCTCCTGGCGATCCACGCTGTCTCTGACGCAGCCGGGCGATCTGTCTCGCCTGGAGACGCTGGGGGACATGACCGACGACTACCTGCTCACCCTGATCAAGAACGGGGGCGCTCCTCTCGGCAAGCCGGGCATGCCGGCGTTCGGGTTCCACCTGAGCGACGGCGAGATCCGGGACCTCATCGCGTACGTGCGTGCGTTCCCGGAGCGCGCGCCGCCTCGATCCGGGCCGGTGGGAGTCACGGAAGCTTCTGGATCTCGGTGATCTCCAGGCGGTCGGTCAACTGCCGAACGGTGAGGCGCACCCGGTCTCCGCGGCTCAGGGCGGCGCGGTCCAGTAGATCGCGAGACTCGACCTCAAGGCTCATCAGGTTCATCTCATCCATCAATCCGGGAACCGCCTCGTGCCGGATCAGGACTCCCCTGTCGCCGTGCCTGGCCTCGAAAAGGCCCACCACTCGGTAGAGGCCCTTGCCGGGGAAGGCCGCATGGTAGCTGGCCCACACCCCCGCGCCAAATGCGGCGACCAGGGCGACATAGCAGACGACGAGCCAGCGCCTCGCCACGGTGCCGGGCCGGGGCCGCCCGGGCCGGCCCCGGCCCGGACCCCTACGGGTAGACTCCCTGGCTCTGCGGGTAGTACGTCTGGTAGTTGTCGGTCCGCACCCAGTCCGGCGGAACCTTGCCACTCACGTGCTCGGGGGTGAGCACCCAGGTTCCATGGCACCCTTCCTTGAACACGCCCTCTGCCGTCGCGTACCCGCTGCCGAACGTGATCAGCATGAGGAACGTGGCCATGACGGTCCCCGCTCCGCACACGATCGCCTTGCCCGGCACGTAGACGATGTTCATGAACACCGCTCCCGTCGCGTCCCCGGGGGTTGGTTCGGTGGCCATCCCCGACTCCATCTGGGCAGAGGCGCTCAGGGGAGCGAGCGGTCCGGCGAGGGCAACGGCCAGCAGCAGGAGCGACGACAGCCATCTCGACGTCCTCATGAGCGTCTCCTTCCATGTCGCATGAGCGTCCTGCCGTGCGACGGAAAAACATTACCAACATAGCACAAGGTCTTTCCCGGCACCAATGCCCATGCCGGGCACCGGCCCCGGGGCCGGCCGACGAGCGTCCGCCGGTGCGCCGGACCGGTGCGGATGCTATCATTCGGGCCGCCCGGGTCGCCGCCGGGCGCAGCTGCCCACCCTGATCCCAAGGAGGCCTCCCCCATGAAGATCGTCCGCTTCTCGAAAAACGGCCAGACCCCCCGTCTCGGATGCTTTCTCGGCGCGGATCGGGTGATGGACCTGGCCGCGAGCGGCGCCGCCTTCCTGGCCAGCCAGGGCGTGGTGCGCGCGGCTCCCATCGCGGACACGCTGTTCCCCCAGAGCACCCGAGGCTTCCTCGAGGGGGGCGGCGCGAGCCAGGAGGCACTGGACCGGGTGATCGAGGGAGCGCGCGCCGGGGCGTTCCAGCCGGTCACGGCGCCCCTGTCCGAGGTCCGCCTCCATGCTCCGATCAACGATCCGGGCAAGTTCATCTGCATCGGGCTGAACTACCAGGACCACGCGGCCGAGACGGGGAACCCCGCGCCCAAGGCGCCGCCGATCTTCCCGAAGTGGAACACGGCCCTCCTCGATCCGGGCGAGCCGGTTCTCCGGCCGAGGGGCGAGACGCACTTCGACTGGGAGGTGGAGCTCGGCGTCGTCATCGGCCGGACGGCCCGCTACGTCTCCCGCGAGCAGGCGCTCGACCACGTGTACGGCTACACGATCATCAACGACGTGAGCGCGCGCGACCTGCAGTTCGTCACGACGCAGTGGGGAGCGGGGAAGATCGGGGACACGCTGGCCCCGATCGGTCCGTACATCGCGGACAGGGCGGAAGTGCCGGATCCCCATGTCCTCGACCTCCGCACCTGGGTGAACGGCACGCTGATGCAGAACGGCAACACCCGCAACTTCATCTTCGACGTGCGCTACATCGTGAGCTACCTCTCCGGGATCCTCACCCTGCACCCCGGCGACCTCATCGCCACCGGCACCCCGGCCGGCGTCGGCTTCTCGCGCAAGCCCCCCGTGGTGCTGCAGCCCGGCGACACCGTGCGTCTCGAGATCACCGGCCTCGGCGCGCTCGAGAACCCGATCAAGGACGCATAGCCGTCCATGGACCTCGAGATCATCCGGCCCCTCGTTCAGGCTGCGGCGACCAAGATCGTGCTCTGCTCGCTCGACGGCCTCGGCGGGTTGCCGAGGCCGGAGACGGGCAAGAGCGAGATGGAGACGGCCCGGCTCCCGGAGCTGCACGCGCTGGCCACCGGGGCGGCGTGCGGCCTGCTGCGCCACGTCGGGCCGGGGATCACGCCCGGCAGCGGCCCTGGCCACCTCGGCCTGTTCGGCTACGATCCGCTCCGGTTCCTCGTGGGGCGTGGGGTCCTCGAGGCCCTCGGCATCGACATCGAGCTGCGCCCGGGCGACGTCGCCGCCCGCGGGAACTTCTGCACCGTGGACGGGGACGGGCGCATCACCGACCGCCGCGCCGGCCGCATCGGCACCGACCTCTGCGTGAAGCTCTGCGAGCGGCTCCGGGCGATCCGGCTCGACGGCGTCGAGGTCATCGTCGAACCCGTCAAGGAGTATCGCTTCGTGCTCCTCCTGCGCGGGGCCGGGCTCTCGGGTCGCCTGTCCGAGACCGATCCGCAGGCTCTGTCCGTCCCCCCCCTTCCCGTGCGAGGGCTGGCGCCCGGCGCGGAGAAGACGGCGGCGCTCGTCAACCGCTTCGTGGATCAGGCGCGGGCGCTGCTCGCGGGCGCCCACCCCGCCAACATGGTGCTCCTTCGCGGATTCGACCAGCGCCCGGACCTGCCGCTCTTCCCGGAGGTGTTCGGGCTTCGCGCCGCCGCCATCGCCGCCTATCCGATGTATCGCGGGCTGGCCCGCCTCGTCGGCATGGACGTCCCGAAGACCGGCGCCACCTTCGCAGACGAGATCGCCACCCTCGCCGCCCACTGGGACTCCTACGACTTCTTCTTCCTCCACTACAAGGACACGGACAAGGCGGGCGAGGACGGGGACTTCGACGGGAAGGTCCGGGCCCTCGAGGCCTTTGACGCCGCGCTGCCCCGCGTGCTCGCCCTGCGCCCCGACGTCCTCTCCATCACGGGCGACCACTCGAGCCCATCCGTGCTCAAGGGGCACGGATGGCAGCCCGTGCCTGTCCTCGTCGCGAGCCCCTACTGCGGGGCCGATTCCGTGAGCCGGTTCACCGAGCGCGCGTGCACCCAGGGGGCCCTCGGTGTGTTTCCCGCCCACGACCTGATGGCGCTGCTCATGGCGAACGCCCTGCGCCTCGCCAAGTTCGGCGCCTAGTGAGCCGCGCATGGCCCTGACTCCGGAGACCGAGCGCTAGCGTCCCGAGTCAGAGATGTGCCGGCAAGGCGCCGGGCGGGGCGGGGACCCTCCCCGCGGGACATGCTGTGTCACGGGAGCGTCGCCGGCACTGGGGCTGCGAGATGGATGGGTGGGTGGCTTCGGCGATCCGCAGAAGACACGGTCCCGCGGGGCCGAGACGGCAAGCCGGCCGGCAGGGCGGGGCGCGCCTATACGACGGCGACACTGGGGGAGACGCGATGGCGGGACTGGTAGAGCGTATGATCGGAGCGGCGAAGCTCGACGCGGCCACCTACGAGGAAGTGGAAGCGGACCGGCAGGCCACCGGGCAGGCAGCGCTGGTGGTGGCCCTCGCCAGCGTGGCGGGGGGCCTCGGGACGATCGGCCAGGGCGGCATGCGGAGCGTCCTTCTCGCCACGCTGGTCAACCTCCTGGGCTGGGTGATGTGGGCCGCGGTCACATACGTGGTGGGCACCAGGCTTCTCCCCGGACCCCGCACCCAGGCGGACCTGGGCGAGTTGCTGCGGACCATCGGCTTCTCGAGCTCCCCCGGCGTGCTCAACGTCGCCGGAGTGATCCCCGGCGTGGGGCGGGTCGTCGCCGTCGTGGTGAGTCTATGGATGCTGGCGGCCATGGTGGTCGCTGTCCGGCAGGCGCTCGATTTCGACGGCACGGGTCGCGCGGTGGCGGTATGCGTGGTGGGGTTCATCGTCTATCTCGCGGCCGCCGTGCTGCTCCTCGGCGCGCTCGAGCTCACGGGTGCGGTCCGGGGATGATGAGCGACTGATCCCCCCGGCCAGCACCGCGGGGCGGATCCGCCGTCGCGGTGAGGCGGTGCGATCCGGCCGGGCGGGCGCCCCGCGATGATGATCGCGAGCCCGTCGTCGTGGATCGTCAGGACCCGGCTCGCTTCCGGGCTCGTCCTCGTCGCCTATCTGGCCACGCATCTTCTCAACCACGCCCTCGGCCTGTGGTCGCTGGCGGCGATGGAGGCGGCGCGCGTCTGGTTCGTGGCGTTCTGGCGCCACCCGGCGGCGACCGCGGTGCTCTACGCGGCGCTTGCGACTCACGTCGTGCTCGCGTTCTGGTCCCTGTACCGGCGGGGCACGCTGCGCATGCCCGCGTGGGAGGCCAGCCAGTTGCTCCTGGGCCTCGCCGTGCCCCCGCTCCTCGCCTATCACGTCGTTGGCACCCGGCTGGCGCACACCTGGTACGGCACGATCGACTCGTACCGCCTGGACCTGACGGCGGTCGGGGACACGGTCCACGTGGCGAGCCGGCTGGAGCAGCTCACGAAGGAGCACGCGTGCCCGCTCGTGATCTCGGCGGACGCCGCAGACGTTGCGGGCCTCGGCTTGCCGGGCGAGGCGCGCCGGGAGGTGACGCTGCGCAACCGCTCGGCGCCCCTGGCCGTCTACCTGGTGGAGGATGTCGCCGCTCTGCCCGGGAAGCTGCAGGACGCCGCGCCGGCGCGCCCATGAGCGCCCCGGGGCGCCGCCGTCGCGACACCGTCCACGTGGAGACGCTCGGGGATGTCGGCGAGCTCGGCACCCGTCGCGGTGACCGGATGCCGGCTACACGCCAGCGACCGGCTCGAGCCCGACGAGAGTCCGGATCAGCTCCATCTCGCCGTAGTGCCCCATGCCGTGCGTCAGGCACAGCTGGCCGAGAGCCCGGACGGCCGGCATCTCGCCGAGAGGCTTGACGACCACGGTCCGCTCGAGCAGCGCCGGCTCCCGCGCCGCATCCGCGAAGAGCGTCTCCGTGCTCGCCCACACGCCCTGCATGTACTCCCGGAACAGCGGGATGTCGGAGATGCGCAGGGCCTGCGCCTCGGCCGTGGGCATCCCCGTGCCCTGCGCCGTTGCCGGCAGCCCGAGCCGCTCGGCGAAGCGCCCTTCCATCCACACCGTCGGCCGGCGATTCTGGATGACGAAGCGGACGACGTTGTCCTCCGTCCGCGTGTAGTGCCAGAGCCCGAAGGCCAGGGTGTTCGCCCCGGGGTTCCCCGCCGGAATCGCGTGGAGCTGGTCCGGGGTGACGTCGGCGATGCAGGCGTCGAGGTGCCGGTGAAGTCGCGCGAGCTCTCCGTGGATGAACTCCGCCGCTGTCAGCATCGGTCCGCACCCCCCTCGTGGTTTGGCCCCGGCGCGCCCGGCGGCGACGCCGCCGGCCGGATGCGGGGCCGGACGCCATGATAGCCCAGGGGGCTTCTCGCCCGCCTTGCGCGAAGCGCGAGGCCTCGGGTAGCCTACGGCGGGCCGGTGGCCACCGCTGGCGGCGCGGCCCCGGGGAGGCGACATGAAGATCGAGCGCATCGATTGCCTGCACGCGGACGCGGGCTGGCGGACCCTGGACTTCCTCAAGGTGACGACCGACGGGGGCCTCGTCGGCTGGAGTGAGTACAACGAGTCGTTCGGCGGACCCGGTGGCGTCACCGGGTTGGTCGAGCGACTGGCGGGGAGCCTCGTCGGCAAGGACCCGCGCGCCTACGAGGCCCACGTGGCCCTCATGTACGCGCTGCGCCGCCAGGCCTCGGGCGGCGTGGTGCAGCAGGCGATCGGCGCCATCGAGAACGCCCTGCTCGACGTCAAGGCGCGGGCGCTCGGGGTGCCCGTCTACGAGCTCCTGGGCGGGCCCGTTCGCGATCGCATCCGCGTCTACTGGTCCCACTGCGCGACCTACCGCGTGAGCTATGCGGCGGAGATGGGATTGCCGCCCGTCACGACGCTGGACGATGTCGTCGCCATGGGCCGCGAGGTCGCCGCGCGCGGCTTCACCGCCCTCAAGACCAACGTCCTCGTGCTCGGTGCGCATCCGCGGAGCCACGTTCCGGGCTTCGCCCGTGGCCCCGGCTTTCCCGAGCTGAACGCCGACCGGTCGCTCATCACCGCCATCCGCGATCAGCTCGCCGCGTTCCGGGAGGGCGCGGGTCCGGACATGGACGTCATGGTCGATCTCAACTTCAACTACAAGACCGAGGGATTTCTCCGCATGGCGCGCGCCATGGAACCGTTCGATCTGTTCTGGGTGGAGATCGACACCCGCGACGCGAAGGCGCTCCGGTACCTGCGCCGCCGCACCAGCATCCCGGTCGCCTCGTGCGAGTGCCTGTTCGGCCGCCGCGACTATCGCCCCTTTCTCGAGCAGGGCGCGATGGACGTGGCCATCGTCGACACGCCGTGGAACGGGGTGGCCGAGTCCGCCAAGATCGCCGCCATGGCCGACGCCTACGAGGTCAACGTGGCCCCGCACAACTTCTACGGTCACCTCGCCACCATGATGAACGCGCACTGGAGCGCGGTGGTGCCGAACCTCCGCATCATGGAGATCGATCCCGATACCGTGCCCTGGATGGACGACCTCGTCACCGTGCGGCCCGACATCCGGGACGGCCACCTGCACCTGCCCACCGGACCCGGCTGGGGCACCGAGGTGGACGAGCAGGCGGTGCGGGCCCACCCACCCCGCCGCTGACGCGCGTGACGGGGCCGGCGCGAGATCACGGGCGCTCCCCGGGGGCTCGGCCCCGCCTGAGCCGGGCGGGCAAGGCCGAAGGCATCCGCGCCGTCCTCGATGGCCTCTACCCCGTTCCGTCCATTCCCCTGCGCCACGAGGACCCGTACACGCTGCTGGTGGCCGTCGTCCTGTCCGCCCAGTGCACGGACGCGCGCGTGAACGAGGTCACCCCGGCCCTCTTCGCTCGCGCGCGCACCCCGGCGACCATGGCCGCGCTGTCCGTGGCGGACATCGACCGGCTCGTGCGCCCGTGCGGGCTGTCGCCCACCAAGGCGCGGAACATTCGCGAGCTGTCGCGGCTGCTCGTCGAGCGGCACGGCGGTGAGGTCCCGCGGACCTTCGACGCGCTCGAGGCCCTGCCCGGCGTGGGACACAAGACCGCGAGCGTCGTCATGGCGCAGGCGTTCGGCGAGGCCGCATTTCCCGTGGACACCCATATCCACCGCCTCGCCGCGCGCTGGGGGCTGTCCCCCGGGCGGACGGTGGAGCGCACCGAGCGCGATCTCAAGCGCCTGTGGCCGCGGAGCGCGTGGGGGGCCATCCACCTGCAGATCATCTATTTCGGGCGCGAGCACTGCCCCGCCCGCGGGCACGATCCCCGGTGCTGCCCGATCTGCTCGTGGGTCGCCCCGAGGCGGCGGCGCCCCTCGCCCACGGCCGATCGCCCGGCCCCCACGCGCCGGAGGCGCCGATAGAAGTCGGGTCCTGAGTCGAAAGGTCGCCGACTCACGGCGCCGGGTGGGGTGGGGACCCTCCCGGCGGGACCGTGGCTTCTGCGGGTCGCCGAAGCCCCCGCCATCCCCCGCTTGGCGCTTTCCCGGCACATCGCTGACTCGCGACACCTGGGCGTCGGCCCCACCGCCGCGGCCGGTCGGGGGCGGTGGTTGAGCACCCGGGACCGGCCCGGTATCATCGACCTCGATGGGCCTCCGGCTCCGCCTCTTCCTGGTCCTGATCGTCCCGCTCACGCTGATGGTCGGCGTCTACGGACTGTTCCGTGCGCGCCAGGAGAGCGCCCAGCTCCTCGACGAGGAGCGCCGTCGCGTCACCATGACCGCGCACGCCGTGACGATCGCGGTGGAGAGCGCCCTGCGCGACCGCCAGATGGTCGACGTCCAGCCCCTCCTCTCGGAGATCGCCGTCGCGCAGGAGCAGATCGAGGCGATCCGGGTCTTCGATCGCTCTCTCGCCCTGATCCTCGCCTCCGGATCCCACGGCGGCGACGGCACCAGCGACGAGGAGCGGCGGCACCGCGTCATCGCCACCGGGCGCCCGGACGCGGTGACGGAGCGCGGGTCCCCGCCCGACCGCTTCCTCTACGTGGCGCCTCTGAAGGGCCAGGACGACGAGGTCGTCGGGGCCATCGAGATGCGGTTCCGCGCCAGGGGCATGGCGGCCCGGATGTGGGAAGCCACGCGCGACACGACACTTCGGCTCGGCGGGCTTACCCTCGCCCTGTGGGCCCTCACCGCGATCGCCCTGCAGCGGCAGGTGCTCCGCCCGCTGTCGCGCCTCACCCAGTCGATCCGCGCCGTCGGCGAGGGTGCGCTCGGCCCCCCTCTGGCCGTGCGACGGCGGGACGAGCTCGGCGCGGTGGCCGAGGCGTTCAACGGGATGACCGCGCAGCTCGCCGCCGCGCGCCACCGGCTCGTCGCCGAGAACGAGCGCACCCTCGAGCTCGAGCGTCAGCTCCGCCACGCCGCCACGCTGGCCGTGGCCGGCAAGCTCGCCTCCGGGATCGCCCACGAGGTCGGCACCCCGCTCAACATCATCTCCGGGCGGGCCGAGATCCTGCTGCGCGCCCTGCCCTCCACGCATCCCGGCCGGAGCGACCTCGAGGTGATCATCGGGCAGACCGACCGCATCTCCGCCATCATTCGCTCCCTGCTCGACACCGTGCGCATGCAGAAGCCGACGATCCAGCGCGTGTCGCTCGCCGAGCTGATCGGCCACCTCCTCCAGCTGCTCGACCACACCGCGCGGCGCCGCGGGGTCGTCCTCGCCACCGATCTTCCGGATGCACTGCCCGGGGTGGCGGGCGATCCGGGGCAGCTCCAGCAGGTGTTCCTGAACCTGCTCGTGAACGCCATCGAGGCCACCCCGCGCGGGGGCCGGGTGGCGGTGGCGGCGCAGCGCAGTGGCAACGACGGACGGACCGGCGTCGCGGTCTCGGTCTCGGACACGGGCTCCGGCATCCCAGCCCAGGCGCTGGGCAAGGTGTTCGACGCCTTCTACACCACCAAGCCCGCCGGCCAGGGCACCGGTCTCGGGCTCGCCATCTCCCGCGACATCGTGCGCGAGCACGGGGGCACGCTGGCGGTCCAGAGCCGCGACGGGGCGGGCAGCACCTTCACGGTGTGGCTCCCCGACCACGAGGAGGCCCGGTGACGGCGCCGCGGATCCTCATCGCCGACAACGACCCGGAGATGGTTGCCCTGCTCGTGCGCCATCTCGAGAGCGAGGGCCTGCGCGCGGCGGGTGCCGCCAGCGGCCGCGAGGCCATCGCCGCCGTCCGGACCGGGGACATCGACGTCGTGGTGACGGACCTCATCATGGAGGACGACGGCGGCATGGAGGTGCTCGCCGCCGCCCTCGCGGCTCGCCCGACCACGCGGGTGATCCTGATGACCGCCTTCGGCAGCCTGGAGACGGCGATCGCCGCCATGCGCCAGGGCGCGTACGATTACCTGACCAAGCCCTTCAAGCTACCCGAGGCCACCCTGGCCATCCGGCGCGCCCTTGACGACCAGCGGCTCCGCACCGAGAACGCGCGCCTCCGGGCCGAGGTCGAGCGGCGCTCCGGCCTCGGCCGCGTGCTCGCGGCATCGCGGGCCATGGAGGCCGTCCTCGAGCAGGTCCGCGCCGTCGCCGACAGTGACGCCTCGGTGCTCCTCCTCGGCGAGAGCGGGACGGGCAAGGAACTGGTCGCGCAGGCCCTGCACTGGACATCGGCCCGCCGGGCCGGGCCCTTCGTGGCCGTCAACTGCGCCGCGGTGCCCGAGGCGCTCCTCGAGTCCGAGCTGTTTGGCCACGAGAAGGGCGCCTTCACGGGCGCCGACCGCAAGCGCATGGGCCTCTTCGCCGCAGCCCAGGGCGGCACCCTGTTTCTCGACGAGGTCGGCGACCTCCCCGCCGCCATCCAGGTCAAGCTCCTGCGCGCCACCCAGGACAAGGCGGTGCGCCCGGTGGGCGGGTCGGAGGTCATCAGCCTGGACCTGCGCCTGGTGACGGCCACCAACCGCGACCTGCCCGCGATGGTCCGGGAGGGGCGCTTCCGCGAGGATCTCTACTACCGGCTCGCCGTCATTCCCATCCGCCTCCCCGCCCTGCGCGAGCGGCCCGAGGACATCGAGCTTCTCGCCCGCCACTTTCTCGAGCGAGCGGCCCGGCGGCTGAGCAAGCACATCACCGGGTTCTCTCCGGAGGCGGCGGCCTGGATGCGCGAGCACCGATGGCCGGGCAACGTGCGCGAGCTGGAGAACGTGGTGGAGCGGGCTGCCGTGATGACCCGCGGCCCGGAGATCGCCCGCCCCGACCTGGGGACGGAGTTCGCGCTCGACTCCGGCCTCTCGTCGCTCCGCCCGACGCTGGCCGAGCTCGAGCGCCAGTACATCCGGCGCGTGCTCGACGACACCCAGGGCGACAAGCGCGCGGCCGCGAGAGTGCTGGGGGTGTCGGTGCGCACCCTCCAGCGCAAGGAAAAGGACCTGTAGCCGCGCGGTCAGTCGATCGCGGGGTGGTGGGTGTGCCAGTCCGTGCGCGACTGGTAGGCGCGGGCGGCGGCCAGGATCGTGTTCTCGGCCCACGGGCGGCCCATGAACTGCAGGCTGGTGGGGAGCCCGCGGTCGCCGAACCCGTTCGGCACAATCACGGCGGGCAGGCCGGCCCCGTTGCCGACGGCGCCCATGGGATCGGGCGCGCTGGCGCCGAGCGCGCTGCGGAACTCGCGGCCCAGGGCGGGCGCCACGAACGAGCGCCCGGGCGCCAGGAGCGCGTCGAGCCCGGCCAGGAGCCGATCGGCGGCGCGGACCATGAGGCCGCGCAGGCGCAGGGCCCGCAGGTAGTCCTTGGCCAGGATCGCGTCGCGCGCGTACGCCGCATGGCGGTCCTCCGGCGCGGTGAGCCCCGCGATACCTCCGCTCCCGATCAGATCCTCGAACGCGCTCGCGGCCTCGGCGAACAGGATGGTCCGCGTCACCGCCTCCCAGGGCAGGTCCGGCAGCACGACCTCCTCGATCCGCGCGAACTGGCGAAGCACGTCGAGGGAGCGCTCGAAGTTCGCGACCACCCCGTCCTCGGCGCCCCGGGTGACGTCGCGCAGGATCCCGAACCGGAAGAAGCCCGGGGCCCCGGAGCCGCCGTCATAGCGATAGGGCCTCGCCGCCGCGGTCGGATCGTCCGGGTCAGGTCCGGCGATGGCGTCCAGCACGAGCCCGCAGTCGTCGGCGGTCAGCGCGATGGGACCGAGCTTGTCGAGCGTCCACGACAGCGCCATCGCCCCGTGCCGGCTCACCCGGCCGTAGGTTGGCCGGAGCCCGGTGACCCCGCAGTTGCCGGCGGGCGACAGGATGGATCCCCACGTCTCGGAGCCGATGGCGAACGGCACGAGCCCCGCCGCCACCGCCGATCCGGACCCGCTCGACGAGCCGCCGCTCCACGCGTCCTCAGCCCACGGGTTCACGCCCGGTCCGCTGAACGAGGCGTGGGGCTGCCGGTAGCCCATGCCCCCGGCCAGCTCGACCATGGCGAGCTTGGCGACGAGGACGGCGCCGGCCGCTTCGAGCCGCCGGATCGCGGTGGCGTCGAAGTCGAAGCGCTGGTCCCGGAACGGCGCGGCGCCCCACGTCGTCGGCACTCCGCCCCCCGTGGCCAGGAGATCCTTGGCGCCGTAGGGGATGCCGTGCAGCGGCCCGCGATATCGGCCGGCCGCGATCTCGCGCTCGGCGCGGCGCGCCTCGTCGAGCGCGCGGTCGCGCGTCACCGTGACGACGGCGTTATAGCGCGGCCCCAGGCGCTCGAGTCGCTCGAGGAACCGCTCGGCGAGGGCGACCGGGGAAACCTCCCGGCCGCGCACTCGCGCGGCGAGCTGCCGGATCGGCGCGAAGACGGGGCTCACGCCACTCACGACGCCGTGGGCGGGAGCGGGCCGAAGGGGGGATACGGCTCGTCGGAAGGGGACAGGGGCACCGCCCGAAGTGCCCGCGCCGACGCCACGAGCCCTTCCACGATTCGACGCACGTCGGCCATCTGCTCGGGCTCGAGCCGGGCGCCGTACCGGCTCGCCACGAGGGCGAGGAGCGCCTCCACCTCCGCCTGCGCCGGATCGACATCCGCCATCGGAAGGGCATACTAGCATCGAGGCG
>DATKEI010000165.1:0-19197 GCA_035544455.1 Binatia bacterium
GCACTGCCCACCGGGCGGAAGTGCATTGGTATGAGGCTCACGGTATAGGGCGGCGCGAGTTCAAGATCAAGTTTCCTCTGCTGGAGTGAGCCATGAAGAGACGAACGAGAGCAAAGGTTCGGTTCGCGGTGTGCATCGAGAACAAAGGATACGAGGTCTCGCTTGAGGTCGGAAAGCTATACCGCGTGGTCGCCGACCCAGACGCGAGACGGCACGGCTACGTTCGGATCGTGGACGAGAGCGGTGAGGACTACGGCTATTCCGCAGATCGCTTCTTTGCGATCGACCTACCCAAGCCTCTGGAGAAGGCTCTCCTCACGCGTGCGTCGTGACAACGTCTCGCCAACATCGCGCTTCAACTCCAGACCAAGGGGGCGAGTGCCGCCCCACCAGACGCTCCACCCGACCAGGCCCGCGATGTCGGTTTCCGGAACTTCATAGCCACTCCCGCAGCCGGGCAGGTGAGCTTTGGGGGCACTTCTGAGGGACATCTGTAGGGCACCGCCAGTCCCCTGCGCACCCGCCCCAGTCCTCTCCTCCTTGGCCCGCTACCCCTCGCCGGGCGAGCGCCGGGCCGCCAGCGCGATGGCGGCAAGGGTCACCAGGCCGAGGAGGCCGGCCCCGAGGAGCGCGGTGCCCACTCCCGAGGCCTCGGAGACGGCCCCCACCGCGAACGACCCGAAGGGCACGGTGCCGCCGAAGATCAGGGTGTACAGGCTCATCACCCGGCCGCGCAGCTCGTCGGGCGCGGTGAGCTGCAGCGTCGTGTTGCAGCCGGCCACCGTCATGATCCCCGCCGCCCCGACCACGTAGAGGCCGGCCGCCGCCCAGGCGAAGCGATGCGCCCCGGCGAGAGCGGCGAGGGTGGCGCACGCGATCAGCCCGGTGACCAGGACGGGGGGGCGCGACATGGCGCCCAGCGCCAGGGCGCCGGTGACGGCGCCGGCCCCGAGCCAGGCCATCAGGAACCCGAACCCCTGGGCATCCAGGCCGAGGGCCTGCCGGGCGATGAGCGGCACGAAGACGTTGAAGTTGAAGACGAAGAGGCTCACCACGAAGAGCACGCTCAGGGTGAGGCGGATCCGCGGGGTCCGGATCGCGTAGGTCACCCCGGCCCGGATGTCCTCCCACATGCTCGTGACGCCGCGGGGTCGCGGCGCTCCCCGGTTGTGCAGGCGCAGCAGGGCGCCGATCACCACCAGGAAGCTCGCCGCGTTGAGGGCGAACGCCACCGCCAGCCCCACCTGCGCGATGAGCAGGCCCGCCACCGCCGGGCCCACGATGCGCGCGGCGTTGAACGAGGCGGAGTTCAAGCTGATGGCGCTGCCCACGTCCCCGCGCCCGACCAGCTCCGCCACGTAGGTCTGCCGCGTCGGCATGTCCAGGGTGTTGACGAGGCCGGCCATCACGGCCAGGACGCACACGTGCCAGTACTCGACGCGCCCGCTCCACACGAGCAGGGCCAGTGCCGTGGACAGAAGGCCGAGCAGCACCTGGGTCCAGATGAGGGTGCGGCGCTTGGGCCAGCGGTCGGTGAGGGCCCCCGCCGGCACCGAGAACACCAGCAGGGGCAGGAACTGGAGCGTGCCGATGAAGCCGAGGCGAAGCGGGGAGTCGGTGAGCTGGAGCACCAGCCACGACTGGGCCACCGACTGCATCCAGTTGCCGACCAGCGAGACCGTCTGGCCGGCGAAGAAGACCCGGTAGTCGCGATGCCGGAATGCCCGCAGCGCAGGGAGAAGCGCCATCGCGGCGCCGCGGGCCGGGTTAACCGGGGATTGCCTTGAGGATGGGTTCGAGGTTCCGGGGATCCGGCCTGAGCTGCCCCACCGGGGCCCGGTGCACCGCCGCCACCACGGCGTCGTTGACGGGGGTCGGGACGCCGAGGCGGCGCCCCTCGCGGCAGACGTGGCCGTTGAGAAAGTCGATCTCGGTGCGGCGGCCCCGCATGACATCCTGGAGCATGGACGGCCGTCCCCCGCTCAGGAAGCGCACGCTGGCCATCATGTCGCGCTCGACATCGGCCATGCCGCGCCCGGAGACGGCGTCCACGAACCGCTGGGCGGCGACGCCGAAGATGGGCTCCACCTCGTGGCCGGCGGCGCGGCCCACGGCGATGACCTCGGCCGCCACATGGATCCCGATCGTGCGCGGAACCGGCTCGGTGCGCACCTCGGCCGAGCCGAGGCCGCTCAGCCCGGCGATGGGGTTGGCCATGCAGTTCACGGCGAGCTTGGACCAGCGCTCGCCCATCAGGTTGGTCGTGACCTTGGCCCCCGCCACCGCGCCCATGACGGTGGCCAGCCGCTGCGCGCGCTCGGTCTCGCGCCCGTCCAGCTCGCCGATCTTGAAGCCGACGTCGCCCCGGTCCGTCCGCATGGCGTGACCCGCCTCGTACATGCCGGCCCCGATGGTGATCACGCAGCCGAGCGTGCGATCGCGACCGGCCACCGCGGCCACGCGCTCGTCGTTGATCCCATTCTGGAAGTCGACGACGACGCCGTCCGGCGCGCGGAGGTAGGTCAGGGCGAGCTGCGTCGCCCACTCCGTGTCGTAGGACTTGACGGAGACGAAGACGGCCTCGAACGGCTCGGCGATCGACTGCGCCTCGTGGATGTGGAGCGCCTTGACGGGGATCAGGTGCTCGCCGCACGTGCCGGACAGCCGGAGGCCGATCCGGCGCATCGACTCCACATGCTCCGGCCAC
Organism: Binatia bacterium; assembly: GCA_035544455.1. Taxonomy (GTDB): domain Bacteria; phylum Methylomirabilota; class Methylomirabilia; order Rokubacteriales; family CSP1-6; genus DATKEI01. The sequence goes on from DATKEI010000165.1 coordinate 2,708, forward strand.
TGGTCGATGAGGGTGACGTCGTGGCCCGCCTTCGTGAGCAGACCGCCGACGACGCTGCCGATGGCTCCCGCCCCGATGATCCCGATCCGCATGTCCCCTCCTCGTCGAGCATGGTGGTTGCGCCCGAGCGCGGCGCCGCGGCTGGCTCCCGGCCGACCATCGGCCCCGGGACCCGCCGCCCTTCCGACTCAGGCGTCGCGCAGCGCGCGCCGGACCTTGGCGAGGCGCGACATCGAGCCGAGGACCTTCGCCTGGTCGTCGACGACGTGGCGGACGATGACGTCGGTGTACCCCATCGCGCCCAGATCCCGGAGCCGGGCCGCCACCTCGTCCACGGCGCCGACGACGAGCGCCTCCCGCGCGAATCCGCGATATCCGCTGGCGATGACCGGCTCGGCGGTCGCCCGCGCCTCGGCGGTGGTCTCGCCCACGTACACGTCGCGGCGGATCGCCATGGCGGTTGGCGTGCGGCCGTGAGCCGCGCATCGCTCACGGTAGTACGCGGCCTGGGCGCCGGCCTCCGCGAACGACAGCGAGGGCGAGGCCAGGAACCCATCGGCGAGGCGGGCGGCCCGGTCGATCGCCGCCGGCGCGTGCGCGCCGATCCAGTACTCCACCGGCTCGGCGGGCCGGAGCGCGAGCGAGGCACGCTCGAAGGCGAAGCGCCGCCCGCCGCTCACCGTCTCGCCGCGCAGGAGGCGCCGCACGGCATCGAAGGACTCCTCGAACGCCGACGGCCGGTGCTTGATCTCGGCCCCCATGGCGGCGAACTGCTCCGACCCGTCGCCCAGCCCGCACTGGACGATGAAGCGGCCGCGGGCGATGGCGGCCAGCGTCCCGACCTGCTCGGCCACGAGTACGGGGTGCCAGAGCGGGAGGAGGAAGAGGCATCCCGCCGGCCGGTCGCTCCACTCGGCGAGCAGGCGCCCGAGGATCGGCACATTCTGATAGTAGGGCGCCGGCGTCGCGTGGTGGTCCCCGACGAACAGCGAGTCCAGCCCCGCCCGGCTCGCCGCGGCCGCCCGCTCGATCATCCAGCGGGCACCGTGCCGGGGATCGGTCACCACGTGGCGGCTCGTGAGGGAAATGCCGACGCGCATGAGGGGACCATACTACAGGGCCCCGATCCCGGCCAGCGACGCGGCGGCGCCGGGCGCGGCGGCCGGGCGAGCGATCAGGGCGCCCGGCCCGTGGTGAGCGTGGAGCGGCGCACCAGCGCCTCGACGTGGGACACGACATCGTCCCGGAGATCGACGCGCACCTCGTGATCCTCGACCTCGCGCTCGCGCACGGTTGTCAGCCAGCCCCACACCCGGTGGGCGCGCGGCCGCACGCGGCGCCCCCGGTAGATCAGCGTGCGCTGCCCCGGCTCGCCGAGGCGCTCGAGCTCCTCGAACTGGCGGCCGCAGAGAGCGACCACCTCGGCGTGGCGCGTCGCTCCGGGCACGATGCGCGCCAGCGCCGTGCCGCCGATGACCACGCCGTCGTCCTGCTGCCGGGGAGGCTGGTTCCACGCCCCCCAGTGGATCCGGCGGGCCGCGAGGCCGGTCAGGGCCAGCGCCGCGCGCCCGAAGAGCGGGCCCACGGCGTGGCCGAGGCCGAAGAATACCAGCGGCACGACCACCAGCATCCACGCCTGCAGGCGCGAGAAGTAGCCGAACTGCACGGTGAGCGTCTGGGGCGTGACGCCCTCCGAGGTGTCGATGAAGACGGACACCACCTGGGTGCTCTCCAGCGAGTCGCTGAGGCGCCGGATGCTCGTCTGCGGGAAGACCGAGTCGACCTGGAGCTGATCGGAGCTGGCGAAGTTCATGACCAGCTCGGCCGGCTCGCTGGCCAGGCGGATCAGCCGGTCGCGGTGATCGACGCCGGCTGGGACGAGAAGAAGACCTGGGCCGCGACCGGCGCCGCCGGCGCGAGGGCAAGCAGCACGGCGAGGGCCACGAACCGGCCGCCGCGGGTCACCGCCCGGCTGATCACCGCGTCATCATAGCTGCCCCGCTCGCGCCAGACGAGGGCGCCGGCGGCCGCTTGCCCCGCCTGCGGCCAGGCCGCTATAGTTCGACCGCGGGCCGGTGAGACCCCGCTGCCCTGCGCGAACGGCCCGGCCCAGGAGACCATCATGAACGCCACTGCCCGCATCGCCGCCTTCGTCGCCGAGAGCCGGTGGGACGACTGTCCCCTCCCCGCGGTGGAGGCCGCCCGCCGCGCCATCCTCGACTGCCTCGGCGTGATGCTCGCGGGCTCGGCGGAGCCAGCGGCGCGCATCGTGAGGCGCGTGGCCGAGGCCGAGGGTGGCGGACCCCTGGCCACCCTCGTCGGGACGGGCCTCCGATCGGGCGCGCTGTGGGCCGCGCTGTTCAACGGCACGGCCGCCCACGCCCTGGACTTCGACGACACGAACTTCGCCATGCTCGGCCACCCCTCGGCGCCGGTGCTGGCGGCGGCGCTGGCCGCCGGCGAGCTGGCAACGGCGACGGGGCGAGACGTCGTGCAGGCCTTCCTGGTGGGCTTCGAAGTGGAGACCACGCTCGGCGAGGCGATCAATCCCCGGCACTACGAGCACGGCTGGCACGCCACCTGTACCCTCGGCACCCTCGGGGCCGCTGCCGCGGCGGCGCGCCTGTTCGGCCTCGATGCGCCCGGGACGGCGACGGCGCTCGCCGTGGCCGCCTCGCAGTCGTCGGGGCTCAAGGAAAACTTCGGCACCATGACCAAGCCCTTCCACGCCGGCCATGCCGCGCGGAGCGGCGTTCTGGCCGCCCTGCTGGCGCGGGAGGGGTGGACGGCCTCGGACCGTGCCATCGAGGGGCCGCAGGGGTTCGTGAACGTGCTGGGCGGCGGCGGCGGTCTCGGGGTTCTGGCCACTCTCGGCGCCCCGTGGAAGATCCTGACCACTGGCGTGGCCGTGAAACCCTATCCCTCCTGCGCGTGCACCCACTCGATCATCGACAGCGCGCTCGAGCTGCGGCGGACGCATGCTCTGGCGCCGGAGGCGGTTGACGAGGTGGTCATCGGGGTCAACGAGCGGGTGCCCGCCATCCTCATCCACTCCGATCCCCGAACCGGGCTCGAGGCCAAGTTCTCCGCCGAGTTCTGCGTGGCCGCCGCTCTCGTCGAGCCGCGCGTCGGCATCGAGACCTTCCGCGACGAGAAGACCCAGGACCCGGCCCTCCGGGGCCTCATGAAGCGAGTGCGCGTGATCGTCGACCCCGAGATCCCGGGCGAGCTGGAACGGCACATGTGGACGCGCCTCACCCTGCACCTGGTCGACGGGCGGCGGCTCGAGATCCCGCCCCGGCAGGTGCCGGGCCACCCGTCGAACCCGCTCTCGATCGCGGCCCTCCGGGACAAGTTCGAGAGCTGCGCGGCGCTGGCCCTACCCCCGGACCGGGTCGACGTCGTGCGCGGCCTGGTCGAGCGCCTCGACGACTGTCCCGACCTCCGGAGCCTCACGGCCCTGCTGTCCCCGTAGCCCGAGCCGAGCCGCGCCGGTGTCCGTGTCCGCCGTGAAGGCGACTCGATCGTTCGTCGACTCGCGGCGCGGGGTGGGGTGGGGGCGCTCCCCGCGGGGCCGTATCTTCTGCGGACTGCCGAAGCCGCCCACCATCCATCTCGTGGCCCCATCGAGTGCCGGCGACGCTCAAGCGTTACAGGCGTGCCCCGCGGGGAGGGCCCCCACCCCGCCCGGCGCCTTGTCGGCACGCCTCGGACTAGTGGTGGCAGGTCACGCAGTCGAGCGGGGCGGCCGGGTGCTCCCTGGTGAGCTTGGGCACGGGCTTGACCCAGGAAAGGCTTGCCAGGTCGTTCGAGTTCGCAGCGCGGTGGCACTCCACGCACCAGCCCATGGTCAGCTTGCGGGGCTCGGCCGGGATGCCGACCAGGTTCATCAGGTCGTTGACGATGCTCTGGCCCGTCTCGGCGTGCACCTGCTCCATGGCTTCGATCTGGCCGTGGCACGTCTGGCACGGGACCCCCGCCTGCACGTGGTTCTTGTGCGGGAACTGGGCGTGCTCCGGGATCTTGAACACCCGCACCCACGGGATGGGCTCCTGCCGATCCCAGTACCCCTTGAGCTTGGCGACGTGCGGATTGCCCTCGGTGGCGACGATCTTGTGACAGCCCATGCAGCGCTCCACCGACGGCACGCCGGCCGAGCTGCTGCGCCGCGCGTTGGCGTGGCAGTACTGGCAGTCGATGCGGAAGGAACCTGCGTGGATCACGTGGCTGAAGAAGATCGGCTGCACCGGACCCTTGCGCTCGCGGGCCACCGGGAGCACCTGCGCCGGGTCGAAGGCGGGAACGGCCAGCGTCCGGATGTAGACGATGACATCGTTGATCTGCCGCTCGTTGAGCTGCGGGCTGAACGGCGGCATCAGGTCCGAGAGCCCGATCGACTGCGGGCCCTCGGCGATGGCCCGGTACAGCATGTGGTCCGGCAGCGGATTCATGATGAGCCCGGCGGTGAGGTCCTGGGGCTTGATGGGCAGGCCCGCGCCGGCGATGCCGTCGCCCTTGCCCTCGGCGCCGTGACAGGTCGCGCAGTACTGGTCGTAGACCTGCTTGCCGGTGGCGAGCGCGACCTTGTCGGGCTTGAAACCGCCCGCCGCCTCGGGATGCTTGGTGGACGCGGCTGGCGTCATGGAGACCCCGATCCAGAGGCCCCCGAGGGCGCCGGCCAGGATGGCCGAGACGGCGAGGATCGTTCGCAGGTGGCGTCGCATTTCGGCGCGGGTCTCCTTGGGCAAAGCCTCCCGATACTACCCGGATCAGCCGCCGAGGTAAAGACGCTTCACCTCGGCGTCGTTCAGGAGAACCCGGCCTGCCCCTTCGAAGCGATTGCGGCCCAGCTCGAGCACGTAGGCGCGGTCGGCCACGGCCAGGGCCCGGGCCGCGTCCTGCTCGACGAGCATCAGCGTGTACCCCGACCGCTTCATCTCGACCAGCGTGTCGAGGATGCGCGAGACGAGCTTCGGGGCCAGGCCCAGCGAGGGCTCGTCGAGGAGGACGAGCCTCGGCGTCGTCATCAGCGCGCGGCCGATGGCCACCATCTGCTGCTCGCCGCCCGACATGGTGCCGGCCTTCTGGCGCTGCCGATCGGCGAGGATGGGGAACAGGGCGAAGACCCGATCGAGAGCCTCCCGCACGCGCCGGCCGTCCCGCTCGATGTACGCGCCCATCTCGAGGTTCTCGAGGACGGTCATCTGGGGAAAGACGATGCGCCCCTGGGGCACGTACCCGAGCCCGCGGCGCACGACCTGGTCCGGGCGCAGGCCGACGATGTCGCGTCCCTCGAAGAGGATCCGGCCTCCGGTGGGCCGGAGGAAGCCCACGATGGTCTTGAACGCCGTCGACTTGCCGGCTCCGTTGGGCCCGATCACGCTCACGATCTCGCCGTGGCTCACCACCATGCTCAGGTCGTGCAGGATGGGCATCCTGCCGTAGCCCGCGGTGACCGATTCCACCCGCAGGAGGCTCGACGTGATCACCGCCCCGGGAAGGCTCACGGGAGCCGCTCCGCCACATACAGCACGTGGGGATAGGGCAGGACGTCCACCATGAGGTGGCGGTAGACGCGGAAACCCATCCGCTCGATCAGCGGCTGGAGCTCCTCGGCGCCCCAGTAGCGCACGGGGCTCCCCGGATCCATCACCTTGTCGAGGGCGTGGGTGAACCACCGCTTCCACGCCGGGGAGCGCTCCACGTCCTTGACGATCAGGCGCCCGCCCGCCGGGAGCGTCCGGGCGAGTTCTCCGAAGAGCGTCGGGACCGTCTCCTCCGGGATGTGGTGGACGATGTCCAGCATGTACACGGCGTCGAAGCGCTCGCCGGCCCGGAAGGAGGTGGCGTCGCCCACGTCGTAGTGCACGTTGGCAAGGCCCAGGCGGCCCGCCGCCATCCGCGCCTGGGCGATCCGCCGAGCGTTGCGGTCGATCCCGTAGAGGGTCAGGCGCGGGCTCGCGGAGGCGAAGTAGAGCGAGAAGAGCCCGAATCCGCAGCCGACGTCGAGCACGCGGCCGCCGGCCGGCAGGTACTGGCCGATCTCGTCGAGGAACCGCTGGCGGAGAATCCAGAACCGCCCCCAGCAGTAGGCCTTCACCACGGGGTCGTCGTAGGCGCGGATGACGCTACGGATCGCTTCGCTTCGCATAGATGCGGTAGTCGCCGCGGTCGATCGCCAGCGCGTACTGGCGGACCAGGATCTCCGCCAGCGCCGGGAACTCGCCGAGCCGATCGTAGCCGGGCCGGCGCCAGGTGTCGCGGAACACCACCACCGCGGCCGGGGGGCGCGCGCGCAGGGCCTCCGCGAACTCGCGCCGCAGCCGCTGGATGCGCGGATCCGTCACGTCGTGGAAGAAGTGGAAGTCGTACAGATAGCGCGTGGGCTGGCGCAGCCCAAGCCGCAGGAGGGCATGAACGCCCCCCTCGCTCGTGTCGAGCACCTGGACGGTCCCTCCCGGCGGCACCAGGGGCGCGAGGTCCCGCACCACGCCGGCCACCCGCCGGACCTTGGCCGCGATCCACGGTGGCTCGATCGCGTCGACGCCCTTGGCGCCGAGCACGCCGACGGCGCCGACGAGGGTGGCCAGCGCCAGCGGCCGGACGACCCGCCGGACGTTCCCGCGGCTGGCGGCGCTCTCGGCGGCGGGGCGGGCCAGGCCCGCGGCGGCGAGGACGCACAGGAAGGCGGCAAAGGGGTACAGGTGATACTCCCAGCCCTTGCGCTGCGCCGCGAAGTGGAGCACCCCGTAGGCGACGCCCGTCACCGCGAGGGCGCGCCGGAAACGGAGGCGAGCCGGAACGGGCGCGAGCGCTCCCAGCAGGGCCAGGAGCCCCAGGAGCACGAAGAGGGCCCAGCCGTACTGGTACCAGGCCATGGCCTGCCAGATCAGGGCGTCGCCGGCGCGGCTGTAGAGGGGGATCACGTATCCGGTCAGGATGTCGACGAAGGCCGGGGAGCCGCCGCGCCAGGTCAGCCACCCGAACACAAGCGCGGGCGCGACCAGCCCTCCGCCGACGACCAGCGCGGCGGCGGAGAGGGGGGCGCGGCCGAGGCGCCGGGCCGCCAGCGCCGCGGCGGCGGCGCAGGCGAGCCAGAACGCCCCGGCGTACGGCTTCAGCGTGACCCCCGCCCCCAGCAGGAGGCCCGCCCACACGAGCGGCGCGCGGGCCCCGCCTCGCTCGAGAAAGCGGGCCGTTCCGTGGGCGCCGGCCAGCAAGAAGACGCACAGGAGGAAGTCCCGTTGCCCGACCCGCCACGCCCCGCCCGCCACGTGATAGAGCCCGAACAGCACGGCCACGGCCAGGCCCGCCCAGCGGTCGGCGAGCCGTGCCCCGCAGGCGAACACGAGGGCGCACGTCACCGCCAGCCACGTGAGATCGACGAGGCGCCAGGCCAGATCCCCGGGGCCGGCCGCGACCAGGGTAGCCGCGTGCACGAGGTACGCTCCGGGCAGGTTCATGTCGAAGACGTCGCGGTACGGCACCGCGCCCTCGACCACGAGCCAGGCCACGTAGTGCATCAGCGGCGCGTCGTGGATGAGGGGCCAGCCGAGCGATCGCCAGGCGAGCCAGCCCAGGACGAGCGCGCTACCGGCCAAGATAGGCTTCAATCACCCGCTCGTCGCTCTGCACGACGCCCGGCGGCCCCTCGGCCAGCTTCTCGCCGTGGTCGAGCACGAAGACCATCTCGCACAGGCCCATGACGACCTTCATGTCGTGCTCGACGAGGAGCACCGTCCGGCCCTCGGCCCGCAGCGATCGCACCATCTCGAGGAGCTCGATCAGCACAGTGGGGGTCACGCCGGCCGCGGGCTCGTCGAGCAGGATGAGCTCAGGGTCGGTCATGAGCACCCGCGCGAACTCCACCAGCTTCCGATGGCCGAAGGACAGGTTGCCCGCGTACTCCCGGACGAGTCGATCCAGCTTGACGAAGCGCAGCAGCTCGTCGGCGCGGGCCCGCGCCCGGGCGAGGTCCCCGGTGGTCACCACCAGCAGGTTCTCGAGGGCGGTCATCTCCGGAAAGACGCGCACGGTCTGGAACGTGCGCCCCATCCCGCGGTGGCAGATCCGGTGCGGAGCGAGGCCGTCGATGCGCTCGCCCCGGAACCGGATCTCGCCCGCGTCGCGGCGCTCGATGCCGGTGATGCAGTTGAACAGCGTGGTCTTGCCGGAGCCATTGGGGCCGATGAGCCCGTAGATCCGGCCGGGGGCAAGGGCCAGCGACACCCCGTTGACGGCGGCCACGCCCCCGAATCGCTTGCTCACCCCCGACAGCTCGAGGATCGGCGCGGAGGTCGCGGTGGGAGGGCGCGCCGGCGGTGTCACGGGCCTCAGATCGTCCGGGGGAGCCCGTACCGCTGCCGCAGCGCACCGAGGATGCCCCGGGGCATGGCCAGCACCATTGCCACCATGATGGCCCCGAACAGGAGCTGGTGCAGCGAGATGAAGTGCGACCACACCAGCTCCTGGAACGAGAAGAGCAGGGTGGCCCCGAGCACCGGGCCCCAGATCGTCCCCTTGCCCCCGACCAGCACCATGACGATCATGGTGATCGTGGTGACGATCGGGAACACGCTGATCGGCTCGATGTAGCCATGGTCGCGCGCGGAGAGCCCCCCCACGATCCCCGGGCCCACCGCCGACAGGACGAAGGCGTACAGCTTGTAGCGGAAGGTGGCGATCCCCATGGCCTCGGCGGCGACCTCGTCCTCGCGGATGGTCATGAGCCGGAGCCCGAAGCGCGAGGTCACGATGAGGTGGACCAGCGCGGTGACGGCGACCGCGACCCCGCCCATGGCGTAGTAGATGGGCCCGCTCGCGTCCAGGGTGGGCAGGGAGAGCCCGTACCCTCCGCCGGTCAGGCCCTCGAAGTACGAGGCGAGCACGCGGAGCGCCTCGTTCAGGCCGAGCATGGAGATGGCGAAGTAGGGGCCCTTGAGGCGGAGGCACGGCCAGCCGATCACGAAGGCCAGGCCGGCCGCCGTCAGCCCCCCGGCCAGGGCGGCGACGCCCCACACCCACCCCAGCTTGACGATGAGGATCCCCGTGGTGTAGGCACCCATCCCGAAGAAGGCGACGTGGCCGAAGGAGACGTAGCCGGTCAGGCCGGAGATGAGGTTCCAGGACTGGGCGAGGGCGATCCACATGAAGAGCTGGAGCATGACGCGCAGGCCGTACCCCGTGGCCACGGCCGGGTACAGGGCCAGGGCGACCAGCAGCACGCCCAGACCAGCCAGGAACCCCCGCGTCACTGCGAGCGACCCGGAAACAGGCCGGTGGGGCGGAGCAGGAGTACGAGCACGAGCACGATGTACGCGACCGCCTCGTTGACCTGGGTGGTCAAGAAGAGCGACGAGAGCTGCTCGACGAGGCCGAGAAGCAGTCCGCCCACGAGCGCGCCGGGGTAGTGGCCGACCCCCCCCAGCACGATGACCACGAATGACTTGACGGTGTAGACCTGGCCCATCCCGGGCTGGATGGCCACCATCACGGCCACCAGGGAGCCGCCCGCCGCGGCCAGGGCGGACGCGATCCCGAAGGCGAGCATGTGGATGCGCTGCACGTTGATCCCGCACACCTGGGCGATCTCGCGGTTCTGCGACACCGCGCGCATGGCCTTGCCCAGGCGCGTCTTCTGCAGGAACAGGAAGGCCGCCGCGGTGATGCCGACGGCGAACCCGCAGGCCACCACCCGCGCCTTCGAGAAGGCGAAGGGCCCGAGCGCGAACGAGCCGGTCAGGGACTCGACCGACCGCAGGTTCGAGGTGAACGCGAGCTGGGCGATGTTGACGATGGCGATGGCCACCCCGAAGGTCAGGAGCAGCGACGACAGCCCGGGGGCGTCCACCACGTGCCGCACGAAAAGCTTCTGGAGCAGCACGCCGAGCACGAACATGAGCGGCATCGAGACGAGCAGCGACAGGTAGGGATCGAGCTCGACGGTCGAGAACAGCCAGTAGGTGGTGTAGGCGCCGAGCATCAGGATCGGCCCGTGCGCCACGTTCAGCACGCGCATGATGCCGAAGATGAGCCCGAGCCCGAGGGCGACGAGGGCGTACAGGGAGCCCGCGAGCAAGCCGGAGATGACGACCTGCCCGATCATGGTGGGCGTGATGACGAGGTTCATGCCCTCACGCCCGCGGCGCCCTCCCGGGGGCTAGCGCTGGCCCCACGGCGGCGTGGGGAAGCGCGCCTTCCCGTTCGCCAGCTCGTCCGGCCACACCGCAACCTTCTTGCCATCCTGCCATTGCAGGATGGCCATCTTGTGGGCGATCTGGAATCCATCCTGGTCGACCCTGTAGTCGCCGAACGCGGTCCGCGTCGAGAGCGCGAGCAGCTCGTCCCGGACCTTGTCGGAGTCGATCCCGCCCGCGCGCCTCACGGCAAGAAGGTAGATCGCGCACCCCGCGTACCCGGCGGCCGAGTGGTATACGGGCTCCCGCCCGGACATCTTCCTGTAGCCCTCGATGAACTCGCGCTGCCGCGGGTACGGCAGGCTCGCCTCCCATTGCGTGGCGCCGTACACGTACTCCGCGTTCTGCTTCAGCAGGCTGTAGAACTCGGGGAGGTCCCCGCCGACGGTCACCCCGAACATCCGGGGGCTCACGTTCAACTCCCTCATCTGGCGGGTGATGGCGACGGCGTCGTCGAAGTCGGTCGCGGCCGCGATCACGTCCGGATTCAGCGCCTTGAGCTTGGTGAGGACTGCGGAGAAGTCGGTGTGCCCCCTGGGATAGGCTTCCCGGAACACCACCTGTAGCCCCTTCTGCCTGGCGACGTCGGCCGCGCCCCTCGCCGCGGACTTGGCGAACAGCGCGTCCTCGTTGAGGATGGCCACCGTCTTCAGGCCGCGCCTGGCCGCCATGTCGATGAGCCCTTCCAGGTACGCCTCGGCCGGGGAGACGAGCATGAACACGTACTTCCGCCCCTTCCTGAAGATGGAGGTGGTGGAGCCCAGGGGAGAGACCATCACCTTCTTGTACCTCTCGGTGACATTGGCGGCGGTCTCCGTGACGGACGGGGAATACGGGCCCATCACGGCGTCGACCTTGTCCTCGGTGATGAGCTTCTCGTACAGGCGGACGGCGGTGGCGGGCGCGGACTGATCATCGTAGACGACGAACTCGACCTTCCGGCCGAGCAGGCCGCCGCTCTCGTTGACCTCGGCGGCGCAGTACTCGTAGCCCTCCCTCTGGTACTGGCCGAGCTTTGCGTCGGCGCCGGTGAGCGACAGCGAGGCGCCGATCCGGATCGGCCCCTGGGCCGCGGCGGGGGCGGCGAGAGCGAGGAGCAGCGCCGCTGCGACGAGGCCCGCGGACAGGGTTCGGCCTGTCAGAGTCATGTTGAGCCTCCGTGGGGATCGCGTCGCGAGCGATGGACGCAACTGAAGGACTCCCTTCGTAGCAAACGCATACCCGCTGTGTCAAGGTTCCCGCCCCGATCGGCCTTGCCGGGCTCGCCGCCGCCTCGCCGCAGCTCGGCTCGCCGCGATGGGCCCCGCGGACCACCAATCGGTGACGAGCCCGGCTCGCGTCTCGCGAGGCCCGGCGCGCAGTGTGTCGGCCCGCGATTACCACTACGGGGGTGAGGGGACCCCGGGCGGGGCGGGCCGCCGGCCGTGGGCTCAGATCACCCGGGCGCCCCGGGCGCGCTCGGCGAGTGCCCGCGCGCGGGTGAGGTGCGGCATGTCCATCATCTGCCCCTTCCACGCGAAGGCGCCGGCGCCGCGCCGCGCGTGCTCCTCGAAGGCGGCGATCAGGGCCAGGGCCTCCTCGGCGTCGGCGCGCGACGGCGTGAACTCGTCGTTGATCGCCTCGATCTGGCCGGGGTGGATGGAGATCTTCCCGGTGAAGCCCATCGCGACCCCCTCCCGGCACTCACGCCGCAGGCCGTCGATGTCGGCGATGTCGGTGAAGACGGTGTCGATCGCCTGGACCCCCGCGGCGGAGGCGACGACGGCGCACATGACGCGCGCATAGCGCGGGATGTCGAGGAAGTGTCCCCGCTCGTCCCGCGTGCGCGGCAGGCTCATGGCCGCGGCCAGATCCTCGATGCCCCAGGAGACGGCGGCAATGCGCGGGCTGGCCGCGGCCGCCTCCCGGATGTTGAGCAGGCCCTCCGGCGTCTCGGTGGCGATGACCACGAGGCGCGTGCGGCCCGCCGGGATGCCGTGGCGGTGCTCCAGCCGGTCGAGAACAGCGCCGATCCGCCGGATGTCCTCGGCTCGCCGGGGCTTCGGGACAACATAGCCGTCGGGGTGGCCGGCGATGGTCTCCTCGAGATCGACCTCACCGTACTCGCTCCAGATCGGGTTCATGCGAACCCACTTCTCGCGCCCTCCGAAGTCGAGCGTCTCGAGCCACCCCCGGACCACCGGCCGGGTGGCGGCCTTGCGGTCCGGGGCGACGGCGTCCTCCAGATCGAGGATGAGGCCGTCGGCGGGCAGGGCGAGCGCCTTCAGGATCATCCGCTCGTTGCCGCCGGGGACGAAGTGGAGCGACCGGCGCAGGGCGGCCATGCTCACGCCTCCGGCGGGGGATTCGGTCCGCCACCCACCCGTCGCATCATGGCGGCGCGCCGGCACCGCATGACGAGCTCGCCGTGCTGGTTGCGCGCCCGGTGCTCGAACATGACGATGCCCCACTGGGGGCGAGAGCGCGACTCGCGCTTCTCCACCACCTCCGTCTCGGCATAGATCGTGTCGCCGTGGAACACGGGCCGCGGGAACTCGACCTTCTCGAACCCGAGGTTGCCCACGGTGGTGCCGAGCGTGGTCTCGCCGACGCTCAGGCCCACCGCGACCCCGAGGGTGAACAGGCTGTTCACCAGCGGCTTGCCGAACTCCGCCTGCTGCGCGGCGTGGAAGTCCACGTGCAGCGGCTGCGGGTTCATGGTGAGGCAGGAGAAGAACACGTTGTCCGCCTCGGTGACGGTGCGCCCGGGCTGGTGCGTGAGCACCTGCCCCACTGCGAGCTCCTCGAAGAGCTTGCCGGCCATGTGGGTCACTCCTTGATGAACTGCCGGGGCAGGGACCGGATCATGGGCGCCGGCCCCCCCGATCACGGGGCCTCACCGGCGCGAGTGCAGGCGATAGTAGGGCTCGACGTCGCCAGGCCAGCGGTGATAGAGGTCGACCACCGCGTCCTTCAGGAGCCGCACCGCCGGGCCCGGCGACCAGCGCCGCGCGGTGTCGTGGGCGATGCGCTCGATCTCGTCCCGGTCGCGGAGCGAGTAGCGCCCGCCGCGCACGACGATCTGCCCGCCCACCATGACCACGTCGACCGCGGACGGGCGCATCCACTGCACCACGGCGGTGGGCACCGCCTCGGGCTCGTCGATCCAGGGCGCGACCCCGTCCAGCCGGGCCAGCACGAGATCGGCGGGGGCCCCGGCCTCCAGGCGGCCGAGCCGGCCCGGGCCCAGCACGGCGGCCCCGGCCTCGGTGGCCCAGCCCAGGACGGTCTCGGCCGAGGTCGGCGACAGCTCGAGCCCGGGCGGCGAATGCAGGAGCTGGGCGAGCCTCGCCTCCTGCAGCATGTCCTCCTCGTCGTTGAGCCCGAGGTTGTCGGTGCCGAGGGCGATCGCGACGCCGCGGTCCGCCATCCGGCGAATCGGGGCCAGGCCGCTCCGCAGCCGGAGGTTCGAGCTCGGGTTGTGCGCCACGACCGCTCCGGTCTCCCGCACGAGCTCGACGTCCCGCTCGGTCAGCCAGACGCAGTGCGCGCAGATCACGTCGGGCCCGAGAAACCCCGTCCGGGCCAGCCACTCGACCCCCGTCTGGCCCCATCGCTCGAGCGCGTGCGCCTTCTGGTACGGGGTCTCGAGCAGGTGGATGTTGATGCGCATGCGGCGTCGCGTCGCCTCCTGGCGGAGGGCGGCAAGGAGATCGTCCGTGCAGCCGTCCGGGTTGACCGGCGCCATCTGGAGCTCGGCGCCGGGGAAGGCGGCGCCGAGGCGGCGGCAGATCTCGAGGTACTGCTCGACCGGCATCGACGGGTTCGCCCACTGCGCGACCTCGGCCTGGGCGTCCGGGGGCAGGCGCGCGAAGAACGCCGCGTCCCCGATGTAGGGGCCATGCGTGTTCTGGTCCCGGATGCCCACGCCGACGCTGAACCGGATGCCGCTGTCACGGTAGGCGCGCAGGATGCCGGTGAGCCGCTCCTCGTAGCGCTCGGGCGGGCCGCCGTAGTTCGAGTCGAGGTGCATCGTCGCGGTGATGCCGGCCTCGAGCTGGCGCACGCAGCCGAGGAGCACGTCGGCGTACGGATCGACGCTGAGCCCGCGCCGCAGCCCCACCGAGCGGATCTCCCCGGGCTCGTCGGGGATGCCGAGCCGGAGGGTCGTGAGGCCGCGCCCGTGGGAGTGGGCGTTGACGAACCCGGGCATCACGAGATGACTCCCGTCGCCGAGCACCTCGGCCTGCGGGTGGCTCCGGCGGAGGGCGTCGTAGTCGCCAAGGGCCCGGACCTCGCCGTCCTCGAGGTACGCCGCGCCGCCGGCCAGGACCTTCACCGGCGGACCCCACCGGCTGACCAGGAAGCGGCCCCGCGCGATCTGGCCGGCGGCGCCCGCCCGCGGCGTCGACACGGTCACGCCGGAACGCCCGGGCGGCCGGTCCTGGCCCGCGCAAGGGCCAGCCCCGAGTGGACCCGGTAGACGTGGTCTGAGATCATCGCCGGCCTCCCGCGAGCGCGCGCCGTCAGCAGGCGGGGCGCTCGAGGACCCCGCGCTCGATCTTGCGGGTGGCGAGTCGGCCGTCGCCGGTGCCGCCGAGGAGCCTGCCCCGCTCGGCGATCACCTTGCCCCGGAGCAACGTCATCACCGGCCAGCCCGACACCGCCCAGCCCTCCCAGGGACTGTAGTCGCTCACGTGGAAATCGTCGCGCGTCAGCGTCTTCCTGACGGTGGGATCGATCATGACGAGGTCGGCGTCGCTGCCCGGCGCGATCACGCCCTTGCGCGGGTAAAGGCCAAAGATCCGCGCGGCGTTGGTGGCGGTGATCTCCGCGAAGCGCGGCAGGCTCATGCCGCGCTTGACCACGCCCTCGGTGTAGGCGATGCCGATGCGCGCCTCCGCCCCGAGGTTGCCGCCGGTGACATCCTCGATGGTCTTGCCGCGGAGCTTGAGCGACAGGTTGGTCGGGTACTCGTCGGTGGCGAGCGCCGACACGCCGTCGTGGACGAGCCCGTTCCACAGGGCGGTCTGGTCCTCGGGGAACTTGAGCGACGGATAGGTGTGCGCGCAGAACCCCCGCGGCGCCTTGTAGTACTCGGCGTTGAAGCACGCGTACTGGTGCAGCGTCTCCGCGTACACGGGAAGGCCGGCGGCGCGGGCCTCCGCCACCGTCTCCACCCCCTCCTTCGCCGAGGTGTGCACGAAGTAGACGGCGGCGTTGGTGGCGCGGGCCAGGGACACCGTGCGCTGGAACGAGAGCAGCTCCGACAGCTTGGTGTGGACGAGGTGCAGGTTCTCGCCGGCCATGCGGTTCTCCGCGCGGAACCGCTCGTAGTTGAACTGGACGAGGTCCTCGTCCTCGCCGTGGACGGCCATGATGCCGCCGTGGGCGGCCACCTGCTCCATGGCGAGGTGGATGCGGCCGAAGTCCAGCCGGTTCGCGGCCCGCCGCGGATGGGGCGGCAGGACGTTGGTGGTGAACACCTTGAAGCTCGGGTACCCCTGCTGGATCGCCTCGGGAATCTGCTCGAAGACGCGCAGGGGCAGCGCCCCCGCCAGCGTGACGTGGAACGTGTAGTCCACGTGGGAGTTGCCCTTCCACCGCGCCGCCCGCTGCTCGATCGTGCTCGCGATGTCGCTGCCGGGCCGGACGTAGCAGAAGTCGATGTGCGTGGTGGTCCCTCCGCACGCCATGCCGCGCGTGTCTTCCTCGGGCCCGAGGGTGATCGCGGGCTCCTCCGGGTGGGACATGATCGGGTGGGCGAGGTGCGTGTGCGGTTCCACGCCTCCCGGCGAGACCACGAGGCCGGCGGCCTCGATCACGCGCGCCCCCTCCACGGGCAGGAGGCCCGGCGCCGCGACGGCGGCGATGGTCTCCCCCTGGATGCCGATGTCTGCGACAAGCACTTCCTGCGGGGTGATCACCTGCCCGTTGCGGATGACGATGTCGAGCATGCGGGGAGGCTAGCGCACGCGCCGGGTGGCGTCAACGTGCCGGCCGGCGGTGCCCGGGCGGCCCTCGCCGTGGAGTGCGACGTCTTGACCGCGTTTCACGACGAGGCTCTGCTGGCGTGGCGGCTGGGCGGCCTCGTGGATTCCGGCGAGACTCCGGCCCGGCGAGCCGGGTCGGGGGCCACGGCGGCCGGGCATCGCCCCCCGGCTACAGGGCGAGCCGCGTCTTGATGCGCTGGACGGCCTCCTCGGTCTGCTCGCGCTGGCCGAAGCCGGTGAGGCGCAGGTACCCTTCCCCGCTCGGGCCGAAGCCCGCGCCCGGGGTGCCGACCACGTGGGCGTCGTTCAGCAGCTTGTCGAA
>DATKEI010000166.1:0-4357 GCA_035544455.1 Binatia bacterium
TCATCAGCCACCGGAACGCCGTCCCCCACGGCCTGCACTGCGGGAGAGTGATGCGCATGACCCCCGAGGACCGCGTGCTCCACGCCCTGCCCTTCTCGGGCACGTGGGGCGGGCTCTGCATCCCGCTGTCGGCATGGGGCCACGGGGCGGCGCTGGTGCTGATGGAGAGCTTCGACGCCGGCGTGGCCCTGCACCTGATGGAGCGCGAGCGCGTCACGGTGTGGAACGGCGTCGACACCATGGCCATCCCGATGCTGGAGCACCCGGACCTGGCGCGGCGCGACCTTCGCCACCTCCGCACGGGCGGGTTCGCCGCGACGGGCGGGGGTGTCCACGGGATCTTCGAAGCGGTGGTGGAGCGGCTCGGCCTCCGGCTCGCCTTCCAGCCCTACGGCATGACCGAGGTCAACGCCATGGCCCTGCACCACGACCTCGACGAGCCCCTGGCGGAGCGGATCGTGCCGGGGGTGTGGCCGGCCGACGGCCTCGAGGTGCGCGTGGTCGACCCGGACACGGGCCACGACCTGGCGCCGGGCGAGGAGGGCGAGCTGTGGTTCCGCGGGCGGCCGGTGACGTCCGGGTACTACAACAAGCCCGAGGAGACGGCGCGCGCCTTCGCCCCGGACGGCTGGTTCCGGAGCGGCGACCTCGGCATGCGCGACGGCGAGGGGCGCGTCGTCTTCCGGGGCCGGCTCCGCGAGGCCCTGCGCATCAGCCACTTCATGGTCGCGCCCGGCGAGATCGAGGCCTTCATCATGGAGCATCCCGCGGTGCGCCAGGCCTTCGTCGTCGGGATCCCGGATGCGCGGACGAACGAGGCGCCGGTGGCCTTCGTCATCCCGCGCGCGGGCCACCCCCTGACCGAGGGCGACGTCATCGCCCACTGCCGCGGCCGCATCGCATCCTTCAAGGTCCCTCGCCACGTGCGCATCGTGGACGACGTCCCGCGCACCCCGAGCCCCCACGGCGACAAGGTCCAGAAGGCCAAGCTCCGCGAGATGTTCCTCGGCGGAGAGGAGCGCGCCACGCCGGCGCCCGGCGGCTGATCCCGGATCCGCGCCCTTCGCGCCGCCCTGGCGCTGCCTGTTCGTCGAGCGTGCCTTCGCCTCCTGCCCGCCCTATCCCGTCCCGCTCCCCCTCCGGGGGCAAGAGACCTCGGCAACTCTCGCCCCCCGGAGCGAGAAGGGGAGTCACGGACGGTGGACAGGGCGGGGGCGAGCGCGTTCGCCCAGCCTCCGGAAGTTGAGCCAGGGCTCGACGAGCTGCGATGGGTCGGGGACGGCGACGGCGGCCGTTCGATCGATCACCGGGTCGCGAGCGCAGCCCGGACCCGCTCGGGGAGCAGTGGCAGCCGCGTCACCGCGGCGCCGGCCGGGCCCAGCGCGTCGGCCACGGCGTTGGCGATGGCCGCGACGGCACCGATCGTGCCCCCCTCGCCCATGCCCTTCATTCCGCCCACCGTCAGCGTCGACGGGGTCTCGAGGTGGGCGACCTCGAGGTGCGGCAGGTCGTCGGCCCTGGGCAGCGGATAGTCCATGAGGGAGCCGGTCAGGAGCTGACCCGCCTCGTCGTAGGCCGCGCGCTCGGAGAGCGCCTGGCCAAGTCCCTGGGCGATTCCGCCGTGGATCTGCCCGTCGACGATCATGGGGTTGATCACGGTGCCGCAGTCGTGGACGACCACGTGGCGCAGCACCCGCACGCCACCTGTTGCCGGGTCGACCTCCGCCAGGATCAGGTGGGCGCCGTTGGAGATGCTCTGGATCGGCGGGTCGTGATACACCGTCTCCTCGAGGCCCGGCTCCATCCCCTCCGGGAGCGCCACCGGGCCCACCATGTAGGCCTGGCGGGTGACGTCGGCCAGCGCCACGCTCCGGAAGGCCGCTCCGCGCACGGCGATGCGGCCCTCGCCGAGCACCAGGTCGGCGGGCTCGGCCTCGAGGGCGCGGGCGGCGATGGCCAGGATCTTCGCGCGGAGCCGCCGTGCCGCCAGGATCGTGGCGCCGCCCCCCACCACGGCGCCCCGGCTGGCGAAGGCGCCGCTGCCGTAGGGCGACAGGCTCGAGTCCCCGAACCCGACCGACACATCCTCGATCGCCACCCCCAGCTCCTCGGCGATGAGCTGGGCAAGCGCCGTCTCGATCCCCTGCCCCATCGCGGTGAGGCTCGAGTAGGCGCGCACCGTCCCGCTCGGCTCCACGCGGATGGTCGTGGAGTCGAAGCCCGGGACGCGCACGATGCCGCGCCAGGCCAGCGCGCGCGCGCTCGGCGCGGTGAACTCGGCGTAGGTGGCGAGGCCCACTCCGAGCAGCCGCCCGCCGGCGCGGGCTCGCGCCTGCTCCGCGCGGGCCCCGGCGTAGTCGAGAGCGGCCAGGCCCGCCTCCAGGCATTCCACGAAGCTGGCCGGCTCGTACTGGATGCCGAGGGCGTTGCGGTAGGGGAACTCGCCGGCGGTGATGAGGTTGCGCCGCCGCACCTCGGCGGGGTCGAGGCCGACGCGCGCGGCCAGGAGGTCCATCACGCGCTCCATGCTGAACGTCGTCGTCACCATGGCCACCCCGCGATAGGCCCCGCGGGGCACCCGGTGGCTCACCACGACCTCCGCCTCGTACCCGTAGTGGCCCACGCGGTAGGGCCCGAGGATCTGCCGCGCCGCCCCGGTGGCCTCGAGGATCGCCCCGAAGCCGGGGACGAGGGCGTACGCGCCCGCGTTCATGCGGATCCGCACGCGCAGCCCGCGCAGATGCCCGTCGGCGTCGGCGGCGAGCTCGACGGCGATCTCGTGGTCCCGGCAGTAGTTGTTGCAGGCGAGGTCCTCGCGGCGGGTCTGGACCCACTTCACCGGCCGGCCGAGCCTGAGGGCCAGCGCCGCCACCACCAGCTCCTCCGGATAGAGGTGCGTCTTGATCCCGAACCCGCCGCCCAGGTCGGGCACGATCACCCTGACCAGGTGCTCGGGATAGGCGAGGGCCTCGGCCAGCAGGGAGCGGAGCACGTGCGGGGTCTGGTGAGAGCTCCACACCGTGAGCACGTCGGTGGACGGGTCCCGCCAGGCCAGGCATCCGCGCGGCTCCATGGGCACGCCCGTGACGGGCTCGGACCGGAACGTCTCGGCCATCACCACCGGGGCCCCGGCGAAGGCACCGGCGGGATCGCCGCCCCCGCCGGCCGTGCGCATGAGCACGTTGTCCGGCCAGCCCGCGTGGACGATCTCCGCGCCGGGGCGAAGGGCGTCGTCGATACCCGTCACGGCCGGGAGTGGCGCCCACTCGACCGCGACGAGATCCACGCCATCCTCGGCCGACCCCGCGCCGTCCGCCACGACGACCGCCACGGCCTCGCCCACGAAGCGCACGGTGTCCCCCGCCAGGACCGGCCACTCCGTCACCCGGCAGAGATCGACCGCCATGGGATCGGAGCGCAGGGGAGGCACCGCCGCGAGGTCGGCGGCGGTCAGCACCGCGCGGACGCCCGGCGCGACAGCGGCGGCCGCGACGTCGATCGCCTCGACGCGCGCGTGGGCGTGAGGCGAGCGCGCGAAGGCGGCGTGGACGGTGCCCTCGAGGCGGATGTCGTCGAGAAAACGCCCGCACCCCGTCAGCAGCCGCCGGTCCTCGACCCGGCGCACGCTGCGGCCGACGTATCGGCCGGGCCGGATGGCGCCCGCGTCCGCGCCGCCGCCCGTCATCGGAGCCGGATCCGCGGGTCGACGGCGGGGCTGACGAGCGCGTTCATCAGAAAAGGCTCGGGATCCGCCCGGATTCATTGCTAGAGACTACCCCAGCGAGGACACCACTGGCCGCGTTTCCGGCGACCAGGAGCCTTCCCAGGGTTCAATGCCCCGCCGATTGACGGCTGGCGCCGGACGGGCCCAGGAGGCCGTCCATGCGGGCGGACGTTCGCCGCGCCGCGGTCAGCTGCGCCGATCGCGGCGGCCAGGGCCTCCGTCTCGCGTGGTGGCGAGAGGTCGCACGGTCGTTTGCCGGCTCGCCGTCTCCTGGCGCGAGGCCGACCCGGCGTGGCAATGCACGCGCGCTCGCGGCGCGGCGGAGCCGCGCCCGCGCCCGGCGTGGTTGAAAGTGCTGGCACCGTCGCGTAAGCTCGGGCCACGCCGCGAGGGTGCCGCGCCGCCGCTCGCCGAGCGATGCGGAGGTGCGCCGCGGGCTCCGGAGGAGACAGCGATGAATCTCGACGTCGGCATGCTGACCCATGACCTGAAGACGATCGCCGACTACGCGCGCAAGGTCGAAGCCATGGGCTTCGACTGCCTCTGGTCGTCGGAGACGCAGCACGATCCGTACCTGCCCCTCGCGGTGGCGGCGACGACCACATCGCGCATCGGCCTCGGCACCAACATCGC
>DATKEI010000167.1:0-2052 GCA_035544455.1 Binatia bacterium
CGGGTCGCGGCGCGAGGCGGAGGGCATCCGCGACGACGCGCGCGAGCAGCTACGGAGAGCGCGCGCGGAGGCGGAGGAGGTCCTGCTGCAGGCGCGTCGCGCGCTGCGCCAGGCCGAGGAAGCGCGCGACCGGGCCTCGCGCCGCGATGTGGTCGAGGATGCCCGGGCCGCTCTCGTCGAAGCCGAGGCCGCGCGGGACCGCGCCGCCCCGCCGCCGGCGCCGGTGCGGACGGCGCCCATCGAGGTCGGCTCGCCTGTGCTGATCGACGGGGTCACGGAGCCGGGCACGCTCATGGCCATCGACGACCGGGGCATGGCCGATGTCGCCGCCGGGTCGCTGCGCCTGCGCGTTCCGGTGCGCGAGCTGCGCCCGGCGCCGATGGGACAGGGCGAGCCCATGCGGACGACCCGCCCGAGTGTCGCGGGCTCCGCAGCCAGCGTCCCCTTGCAGCTGGACCTCCGGGGCGCGCGGGCCGAAGAGGCGCTCGCGGTCCTGGACCGCTACCTCAACGACGCCGCCGTCGCGGGATACGAACGCGTCCGCGTTGTCCACGGCAAGGGGACCGGCGCCCTGCGGACCGCGGTGCGCGCGGCCCTCACGGGCCATCCGCTCGTGCGTGAGGTGGCGATGGCGGGGCGGACCGAGGGCGGCGACGGCGCCACTATCGTCACTCTCTAGCCTGCGGATGCAGGTGGGGAAGACCGGCCCTCGTCGTAGCGCGATCATGGTCATCACCGATGGCGAAGGCCGTGTCCTTACCGTCCAGCAGCGCGGTGGCCCGTTCAAGGACGCGTGGCTCCTGCCGGGAGGTGGACTCGAGCCCGGTGAGTCGGCCGAAGACGCGGTACGTCGTGAGGTACGGGAAGAGACCGGGCTCGAGGTGATCTCGCTGCGCCGGGTGATGCGCTACGAGCTCCGCATGGACGGTGGAGCGGGCTACTGGGGAGTCGTCGACCTGTTCCGCGGAGAGGTCCGTGGGGTGGCAGCACCAGGGATCGCGGAGGAGCCTGTCGGCTGGGTCGCGCCGGGCCCGGACCTACACCCGGTCCTGCTGCGGCAGCTTCGCGATGCGGGAGTGCTGCGGCTGGACGATCTGGAGATCGAGCAGGGCTGCGCTTTGGCGGGGATCGAGATGAGGCCCCTCGCCCGAGGGGATGCCACTGTCTAGGGCGGAGTGGGAGAGGGCGACGGCGACGGCGACGGTGTGGGCGTCGGCGCAGGCTGGAACGTGAGGGGCGGCAGCGGCTCCGACGGCCGCGGGAACGGATCGAGCGTGCCGGTCGGAAGCGGAGTCACCCCCGGAGCCGGGGTCCCGCTCGGAGACGAAGTGGCGGCCTCGGTGGGCGTGGGGCTAGGCGTAGGGCTAGGCGTCGGCGACGGCGTCGGGCAGGGCTCCTCGCCGACGAGGTTCCAGGTGTACCGCCCGTGCGAGTGCGCACCGGCCTTCGCCTGGTCGATCCAGAGCTGCGTGTACTGCTCCCAGACCGGCTGGCCGACCTCGCGGATCCGCATGCCGACCGACGTCGAGCCGTCCTCCTTGGGGCACCCGGGCACGTACCAGTCGTCCTGAGTGCGGGGCTCGGTGCCGCGGATGAAGAGCTCGCTGGTCGAGAAGGGCGAGAGGGCCGACGGCGCCATCCCCGAGCCGTACCCGCCAAAGGAGCCCGGGGCGAGGACCACGTTGGCCGACACCACATTGTCCGGTCGCTCCCAGTCGGCGGGCGGGACGTTCGCGAGCACTTCCGTCATGTACTCCTTCCAGAGCACACCCGGCCCCATGGCGCTCGAGAAGTCGCGGCTGCTCATCGGCTCGCTGTTGCTGTTGCCCATCCAGATGCCGGTGACGAGCTGTGGCACGAATCCGACCGCGTACACGTCCTTCAGGTCGTCGGTGGTCCCCGTCTTGAGGCCCGCCGGGCGGCCGATGTTGGTCCAGTTCCCGAAGATGTAGTTGCGGTCGGGGCGGGTCGTGTCCTTGAGGATGTCGGTCATGATGTAGGCGATCCCGGGGTCGAGCACCTTCCGCTGTTCGTAGTCCTTGTGCTCCCAGA
>DATKEI010000168.1:0-9282 GCA_035544455.1 Binatia bacterium
GGGGGCCAGCCCCAGACGCTCCACGCGGTAGCGCAACGTGTTGCGCGGGAGCCCGAGACGCGCGGCTGCCCGCGTGAAGTTCCAGCCCGTCGCGCGCAGAACCTCGAGGAGGACGCCGCGCTCGCTCTCGACCGCGGCGTCCTCCTCGGTCCCATGCCCGGCCCCGGCGGCCAGATCCGGGCTCCCCGGCCCGCCCTCCCCCGGGGTGGCCGGCAGGCCCAGGCTGGCCGCCGTCAGCACCAGCTCGTCCGAGAGAAGCGCGGCCCGCTCGAGGGCGTTCGCCAGCTCGCGCACGTTGCCCGGCCAGGAGTAGGCCAGCAGCGCGCCGCGGGCGCCATCGCCCAGGACGCGGCCGGGCAACCCGTACTCCTCGCAGGCCCGGGCCAGGAAGTGCTCGGCCAGCACCAGGATGTCCCGCCCGCGCGCGCGCAGCGGCGGAAGCACGAGCGTCACCACGGCCAGTCGATGGTAGAGGTCCGCCCGGAACCGCCCCTGCGTCACCGCCGCGGCCAGATCCTCGCTCGTGGCCGCGATGACCGACACGTCCAGCGGCTCGCTCCGGGTGCCGCCGAGCCGGCGCACCGAGCGCTCCTCGATGACCTTGAGCAGCTTCGCCTGCAACCCGACCGGGAGGAGCCCCACCTCGTCGAGAAAGATGGTCCCGCCCCCGGCCACCTGGAAGAGCCCGGGCTTGGCCTGCCGCGCGTCGGTGAAGGCGCCCCGCTCGAAGCCGAACAGCTCGGCCTCCAGGAGCGCCTCCGGGATCGCCGCGCAATTGACGTCCACGAACGGGCCAAAGGCGCGACCGCTGGCCCGGTGGATCGCGTCGGCGAGGAGCCCCTTGCCCGTCCCGGTCTCCCCGAGGACGAGAATGGGCGGCACCCGGCGCCCGGGACCGGACGCCGACCGCAGCAGCCGGGCCGCCTGCTCCCGGACGGCGGCGATCGGCGCGCTCTCCCCCAGCACCTGTCTCATCGTCGCGCTTCGCATCTTACCCGGAAGCGCCCCGGCGCGGGAGCCGGCGGAGCGGCACGCAAGGCGGCCGGAAAAGCGGACGACGTCAGGAGCACCACGTGTCGGGAAGCGTGTAGCCGCCACGAAACGGGTCGGACGGATCGAACCCGTGGGCGACCTCCACCCTGGCGTCGAGGTGAGTGGCGAAGCACGGCACGTTGGCAAAGCGCACCCGCTCCACCTTGCCGTCCCGGCAGGTGGCCTCGACTCGCACCGGTCCCGCCGGCGTGTCCAGGGTCAGCACCGTCAGGGGCTCGCGCATGGACAGCATGCCCGTCTCGAGCAGCACGGTGGTCGTGCAGATCGTGTTCGACCCGGACATCGCGGGGTAGTCCGAGGCCTCCATGATGATGAAGCGGCGTCGCAGTCGGGTCGGGTCGACGGCACCGCCGCGCTCCTGGGATCCGCGGATTCCGGCGTCGTTCCCAGCATCGCGGTGAGTTTCGTGCCCGCATCGCGTGGATCGCTCTCGGCGACGATCGCCCAGCGCTTCGTCGCGACGGGCCGGGAAATGCCCGACCCCGAGGCTACCGACGGCCCCCGGCGAGGACCACGGCCAGCGCGACGAGCTCGAAGGCCGCGGCGATCGCGAGCACGGGCGGATAGCTGCCGAGGAGATCGCGCCCGACGCCGTAGAGCGCGGGCCCGAACGCCGCGCTCAGCTGGATGACCGTGCCGGCGACGCCGTAGACCGTGCCGAACGACGCCGCGCCGAACTCGCGGCGCACGATGATGGGCGACAGCGTCGTGATCTGCCCGAGGCAGAAGCCGTAGACGAAGGTCATCCCGACGAGGACCGGCGCGGCGGGCGTCATCGCGATCAGCACGAGGGCCAGCGCCTGGGTGGCGAAGATGGCCGCCGCGTAGCGCCGGAGCTCGATCCGGTCGGCGATCCACGCCAGGAGCAGGCGGCCCAGGAGCCCGGCGAGGCCGGTCACGCCCACCAGCCAGCCGGCCCCGGTCGCGCCCAGCACCGGCTCGGCGAGCTTGACCTGGTGGGTGAAGAAGCCGACCTGGGCAGTCAGCCCGAGCGCGAAGCCGACCGCCACGCTCCAGAGGGCGCGCGACCGGAGCGCCCGCGCGCGCGTCCACGCCGGCGCCGCCGCGGCCGCTGCGCCGGGTCCCGCCTCTGGCCCCGCCGCCCCGTCCTGTCCGAGGCCGAACTCGGCGGGCCCGCGGTAGCGCAGCACCACGAGGGCGAGCGGCACGAGCGTGATGGCGGCGATGGCGGCGGCGCCCGTGATCGTCGCGGAGAAGCCGTGACGGGCGATCGACAGCGCGACCAGCGGCACCACGACCATCGCGCCGACGCTTGCTCCCGTGAGCGCCATCGCGACCGCCCGGCCCTGGTACTGCTCGAACCACGGGGCGATCGTCGCGCTGAGGCCGATCACCGACATCGTGGCGTAGCCGAGCCCCATGCAGACGAACGCGGCATGGAGCTGCCAGGGGGCTGCGACGTGTCCCATTGCGGCCACGCCGAGCGCAAGCAGGACGGCACCGCCCGCGATCACCGGACGCGAGCCGTGACGATCGATGGCCGCGCCCACCGCAGGGAGGACCAGCGCGGCCGTCAGGTAGAAGACGGTGATGCCCGCGGAGACGAGCGAGACCGACCAGCCGCGCGCCCTGGTGACCTCGTGGAGATAGATACTCGAGCCGAACACGCCGAGGCCCCACGTGAACACGGCGGCGAGGAAGCAGAACGCGACCACGCGCCATCCGTGACGGCGCAGTCCATCCCCACGAGCGTTCGGTGTCACCGGGCGATGGTACCGTCCGCGTTTGACCGGCGCTGGGCGCGCTCGTCACCCCACGACGACGCGCGGCCCGGACTCCAGCAGCCACCGCGCCAGCGCCGTCACCCTGGCGTCCTCGTGTTGCTGGCCCATCACCTGGACGCCCACCGGCAGGCCGCCCACGCCCAGCAGCGGCACCGTCACCACCGATGCCCACAGCATCGAGCTCGGCGCGTTGAAGACGAAGTCGCCCGTCGGGCGCGGCGCGAGCGGCTGACCCGGGACGTCGCCCGACCACAGCGGCGCCGGGCCGGGGCAGGCCAACGTGATCGAGGCGTCCGCCAGTGGCGCGACGGCGGCGTGGCGCTGCTGGGCGGCCGCGCGCTCCATCAGCGCGGCGCGATAGTCGTCGACGGTCATCGCCTCCGCCCGCGCCACCGCCGCCTTGGCGCGCGCGCTGACGCCGTCCGGGTGCTCGTCGATCAGGTTGCGCTGGTACCAGCGGTTCTCCCAGGATGTGATGGCACCGCACAGCGCGCGCCCGTTCGGGATCGCGCGCTCCAGCGCCTCGATCCACGGATGATCGCGCCGGCGCAGCAGCGCGATGCCGGCCCGCTGCAGACCTTCCAGCAGCGTCTCGAAGGCCGTGCGGCTCGGCGCGTCCAGCTCGGCCCACCCCTCGGTCTCCAGCACGATCAGGCGCGCGGGCTTCACCGCCTCGGGTGGTGACGGCGGGCCGAAGAGGCCGGGACAGCCGCGGTCGCCGCCGGCGCGCCGGGCGATCTCGATGGCCACCTGCCACGTGTCCTCGATCGAGCCCCCGTGCACGCCGTGGGTGCTCATGCTCGTGGCCTGGCGCTCGCCGCGGTTGATCGCGCCCTGCGTCGGCTTGAGCGCGACGTTCCCGCAGTAGGCGGCGGGGCGGATGATCGAGCCGCCGACCTGCGTCCCGATCGCGGCGGGCAGCATGCGCGCGGCGACGGCCGCCGCCGAGCCCGACGACGAGCCACCGGCCGTGCGCGCCGGGTCGAACGGGTTCGTCGTCGGGCCGGGGTGGGCGCCGCCCAGCTCGGCGGTCACCGTCTTGCCCAGGATCACCGCGCCGGCCTGGCGGAGGGCCCACACCGCCGCGTTGTCGCGCCGCGGGAAGTGGCCGCGGTACGCCTCGCAGCCCATCTGGGTCGGCATGTCCTTCGTCTCGAGCAGATCCTTGATGCCGATCGGCATCCCGTCGATCGCGGACAGCGGGCGGCCGGCCTTGAAGCGTGCCGCGCTGGCGTCGGCGGCGGCGCGCGCGCCCGCCGCGTTCAGGGCCGCGAAGGCCTGCACCACCGGCTCGCGCTCGGCGATGGTCTCCAGGCAGCGCTCCAGGTAGGCGCGGGGTGAGTCGCCGCCGTCGCGGAATCGCGCGACCGCGTCGTGGAAGATCAGCGCATGGAACTCGCGGGGGTCATAGGCCTTCGGCACGGTCGAGATCATCCTCGCGTGTCCTCCTGCGCCGGCGCGCGCCGACACGGTACCAGATCGCGCGCGCCCCGGCAGGTCCGGCTCGACGGCGTCCATGAGAAGATCGGTGACCGCCGGCGGGCCCGGGCACAGGACGGGCCGAGGAGGACGCGGGCGCCATGGTGACGATACTGACCGAATCGGGAGAGCACGCGGTCGCTGGCGCCGAGGCGTCGGGCGAGGCGCTGTGGTGTCCGGCGCGGGAGGCGCAGGCGGCCACCGGCTGGGAGGCCAAGCCCGAGGGCCTCTGCCACGGCCCGAGGTGCGTTCCGTTGCCCGCGGCGGAGCTGGTGGCCCTGGTCGGCGAGCAACCCGAGCCGCGCCACTGGACCTTCGCCTTCTCCGGCAGGCCGCCGAACCAGTCCAGGAACGGGGCGCTGCCATCCTCTTCGGGGAGCCTCCCCGACGCTGGTACACCTCGCTCGCGGTGGTCTCGGAGTCGTACAGCTTGTTCCTGCACCGGATGGGCGAGGACGTGGCGCGCTCGTTTCGTCTGGCCCTGGCCGCGCTGCCGCGCCTGCAGCTCCTCTCGCTCGATCTCGACCACCACGCAGCGGTCGTGCAGCAGCTCGAGCGCCTTCGCGGCCACCGGTGACCTACGCGGACGCCTCCAGTCTCGTGTTCCTGGGTGCGCTGCGCATCCGGCAAGTGTGGGGGACCGACCGCGACCTCGCGCTGGTGGGCGCCCGAATCGACCCGGGCGGCTCCTGACCCGGTTCCCGCTCTCTCGCCCCGCTATGGCGGTCCGCCGCCGGACTTCTCCCGGGCGCGCGATGGCCTCGTCGAGCGTGAGGTCCCGGAACAGCTCGCGGCGCTCCTCGACGTAGTTGCCGCGGCCAGCGTCGTACTGCATCAGGACCCTGATCGCACCCGACACGCCGAGGCGTTCGATCAGCGCCTTCCAGGCCTCTCGCCGCCGCCGGCGCCCGTCCCCACCGCTGTGAACACGGCCTCGCTGGCGATCACGTCGAGCGTCGCCGGCATCGAGGGGTGGCTGGGCGATCGCAAGCTCGGCGACACGCGGCGCGGCCAGCCGCTCATCGCCGGGGACCTGGCCCCCGACACGTACCAGCTCAGGGCGAAGAAGGCCGGGCACCGCGACTGGACGCTCGCGGTCGCCGTGGCGCCCAACGAGCGGCGCCAGGTGGACATCGACATCCAGCCGCTCTCACCAGCGAGGGTCGTCAAGGGCGAGGATGGCGTCGAGAAGGTGCTGGTGCCGTCGAGCGCGTTCTGGATGGGTCGAAGCGGCGCGGCATCCTCCTGGGTGCCACCGCCGCCGCCGGCAAGGCGGCCAACCGCCTGGAGGTCTTCGTCACGCAGGGTGGGCGCCGACGAGCAGGGCACGACTCCCTTAGCGGTGAAGGCAGGATGCTGCGTCCAGCGCCGCCGTTCACCGGCCGGAGCGCGCCGCGCGAGCTCCGGTCCGGTGTACTGCGAAGTCGGACCGCGCCTCTGATCGGTGTTTCATGTAGGCGCGCAGCACGGCGTTCATCCGCGTCTGATAGCCCGGCCCCAGGGCCCGAAACCACCCGAGGACGTCTTCATCCACGCGGAGCGAGATCGCTCGCTTGGCCACGGGCATCACGACCTCCGCCTCGTCCCAGAAATCGTCAGGAAGATGCGCCAGTTCGTCGGGGGAGGTCTTCACGATCTCGCGCTCTCGAACGGCACGGAGCCGTCGAAGATCCGCACGCCCCCGAGGGGGCGCGTCAGCGACCCTGGACTGCGTCACGGTACGCTTTGCGCTCACGATGATTGCTCCGGCGGGCTGAAATGATCCGGCGGTCGACCATCCCGTCAGCGTCGACCCGATCGGTGTAACACACGGTGAGCTCCAGATCCATCGCCAGCCCGATCGCGATGACCCGCCGCTCACCGTAATCTCGACGCGTGTCTTCACGTTCCAGCGTGGGCCCGTCGAAGATCAGCGACGCGAATGCGAAGTCGAAGCCCCGATCCTCGAAGTTGGCGTCGCTCTTCGCCAAGTCCCACGAGTATCGCACGATTCAATATACGCCTGTATACACAGAACATCAAGCGCGGGCGGCATGACTCTCCATCGAGGACTCACTCGACCTTCATGCTGAACCAGCCGGGGCGGATCGTCGCACGATCCGGGCCGGTCGAGACCGCGTGGCGGTATCGTTCGAGGGCCGCCGCCGCGGCTAGTCCGAGATCTCGGCCTCGACGAGCTTCGCCAGGAGGGCGAGTGACTCTTGCCAGCCGAGACAGCACGCCTCGGGGGGGATGACGGCCGGCAGGCCCTCCTGGACGATGGTCAGCTCGGTTCCGCAGGAGACGCTCTTCAGCGTGATCGTCGTCTGCATCTCACCGGGCAGGTTCGGATCCTCGAACGTGTCGGTGTGGCGAATGCGTTCGTGTGGCACCAGCTCGAGGAACTCCCCGCCGAACGCGTGACTGCGGCCGGTGGTGAAATCCGTGAACGACATCCTGTAAGTACCGCCGACCTTGGCGTCCAGGTGGTGAACCTTGCCGGTGAATCCGTTTGGCGGAAGCCACTTGGCCATGGCGTCCGCGTCGAGGAACGCGCGATACACCTTCTCGGGGGCGGCCCGCAGCACGCGGTGAAATCGAACTGTGTTCGTCATGATGGCTCCTTTCGATCGGCCGACTCGTGCACGGCGCAGGCACATTGCGGCCGGTGATACCGCCCGGTGATCTCCACCATGCCTCCCTGGCCGTACATGGTCCTCGGCCGCACCCAGTCGGCCAGCGTGTTGCACGGCCCATCCTCGCCGCGACCCAGGGGCGCGTCGAGATATCGGTAGATGCCGAGGAACTCCTCTCCGCCGCGGCCGAACGTGGAATACGTGTGGAAGATCTGCCCGGCGCCGTCTTTGTAGAAGACGCTGTCCCCGGAGCGATCCTCCAGCCCGGGGTTCACGTACTCGTAGTTGCAGAAGGCGCGGCCGGCCGCGATCTCCCCGGGCGTGCTGGCCTCTCCTCTCTGCGCCGTTGACCGCGGGCACCTCTCTTGTGGGGCAGCATATGCCACCACGTCGAGCGGGAGGCCAGCCGGCTTCGTCACATCTTCGCTCTCGAGCTCGCCCACACCGGCATGGCATCGTAAACCGCATCCCGCCGCTGGTCGAGCGCGCGGGGATACAGCGCATCCGGTCGGCGGCGATCCAGGTCAACTCGCCCGGGGTCGGGCAATTCGCCCGTCCGAGACCCGCTTGGCGACTCGCCGGAAATCGCGGGTTTGCGGCCAATGCTTCTGTGGCACGACACGTGCCTCGCCATGGGACAATCACTCGTGCCCCGCCTGAGGCGGGGAGGGAGGCGACAATGCGCATCGCGGCGGTCACGATCCTGATAGGTTTTCTCTTCGTCCTGTCCGTGGGGGCCCAGCAGCCGGCCGAGAAGCTGGGCACCGTGAACTTCCCCACCTCCTGTAGCCCGGCGGCGCAGGCCGAGTTCACCCGGGCGGTGGCCCTGCTCCATTCGTTCTGGTTCAGGTATGCCATCAAGGGGTTCGAGGCCGCCGTCCAGGCCGATCTGTCCTGCGGCATCGCTTACTGGGGCGCGGCAGTGGCCAGGATGGGCAATCCCCTGGCCGGTGCGCCGCCGCCCAAGGACCTCGAGCTGGGGGCAGCCACCGTGGTCCGGGCAAAGAGCGTGGGCGCCAAGACCCAGCGCGAGCTCGACTACATCGCCGCCGTCGAGACCTTCTACAAGGACTCGGACAAGGTCGATCACCGCACCCGCGCCCAGAACTACGAGAAGGCCATGGAGTCCCTGGCCGCGCGCTATCCGCAAGACAAAGAGGCGGCCATCTTCTATGCGCTGGCCCTCAACATGACCCTCAACCCCAACGACAAGACCTACGCCAACCAGCTGAAGGCGGCGGCGATTCTCGAGAAGGTCTTCGCGGAACAGCCCGAGCACCCCGGCGTGGCCCACTACATGATCCATAGCTATGACTTCCCGCCCATCGCCGACAAGGGCCTCGACGCCGCTCGCCGGTACGCCAAGATCGCTCCTGCTGCGCCCCACGCCCAGCACATGCCGTCGCACATCTTCACCCGGCTCGGGTACTGGCAGGAGTCGATCGACACCAACCGGGCGTCCGTCGAAGCGGCCAAGGACGAGCTGCGCCAGGCCAAGCTGGAGGCGGGCTCCTACAACGCCTTGCACGCCATGGACTACATCGTCTACGCCGCGCTACAGCTGGGCAAGGACAAGGAGGCCCAGGCGGTCGTGGTCGAGGTCGGCCGCATCGAGAAGATCGACACCGAGCACTTTGCGGCCGCCTTCGCGTTCACGGCCATTCCGGCCCGCTACGCGCTGGAGCGCCGGCAGTGGGCCGAGGCATCGGAGCTGAGCCTCCATCCCAAGAGCCTGTCGTGGCAGAAGTTCCCCCAGGCGGAATCCATCATGTGGTTTGCGCGGGGGGTGGGGGCGGCCCGCGGCGGTAACGTGGCGAGCGCCAAGTCCGACCTCGCCCGTCTCGAGGCGCTGCGCGACAGCATGACCGCCGCCAAGAACACGTATTGGGCCGAGCAGGCGGAGATCCAGCGCCTGGCCGTGGCCGGATGGATCGCCCGGGCCGAGGGACGCAACGACGAGGCGGTCGCGCTGCTGCGCCGGGCCGCCGAGGTCGAGGGCAAGACGGAAAAGCATCCGGTCACCCCGGGATCGATCCAGCCCTCGCGCGAGATGCTGGCCGAACTGTTGCTCGACCTGGGTCAGCCGGCCCAGGCCCTCGCTGAGTTCGAGGCTTCGCAGAAGACCGACCCCAACCGTTTCCACGGTCTGGCGGGGGCGGCCCGCGCGGCCGCCCAGGCCGGCGACCGCGAGCGTGCTCGACGCTACTACACGGAGCTGCTCGCCCTGGCCAAGACCGCCGATTCGGAGCGACCCGAGATCAAGCAGGCGAAGGCGTACCTCGGCAAGTAGCGACGCCCGGCTGGTCGCCGCCTCCGGACTCGATGGCCTCGAACGGGCGTCGTATTCAGGAGGCGGCGCCGGGCACCGTTCGCCCTGACGAGAGGCGCCT
>DATKEI010000169.1:0-11980 GCA_035544455.1 Binatia bacterium
CTTGCCGATCCCGTCCCCGGGAATCACCGCGATCCGATGCGTCATCGACGTCTCTCCCTTCCGCCTCGGCGTTGAGTCGGGCCTGCCGTCCCCGGCGTCCCGCGGGGGCGGCCCGGCGCCCGCCTACTGTATCGCACCCGCGGGATCCGGCCTGGTCCGGACCCCGCAGGGCTCTCGCCGGCGGCGCCCGAGCTGCCCTTCCCCTTGCTCCCTTCCCCGTCCCGGGAGAGGGTAGGGGCCGGGGATCGCGCCCGGCCCGAGCCATTCGCCGTTCTCGAGCGCGCCCGGAGGAGAGATCGATGGGAACAGGACGCTTCATGCGCGGGCGGTGGCGCGCGGCGACCGGCGCGCTTGCCGTCGCCGCCGCGCTGTCCGCGTGCACGACGGGCCCCTCCACCCGTGGCGGGCCGCCGGCCGATGTCGCCGGCGAGTGGACGGGCGAGCTGGATCCCGCCAACACCGTGCCGGGCGGGCAGCGGCTGCCGCTCGGGCAGGTCCACCTCAGCCTGGGCCAGAGCGGGGGCGAGGTGCGGGGACGCCTCACCGCCCAGGGACTTCAGGGCAGCGTCTCGGGGGAGATGTCGGGATCGCGCCTGAGCGGGGTGCTGGAGGGCACCGCCCTGGGCCAGAGCTTCAGCCGTCCGCTCCAGGCCACGGCGAGAACGGCGGACACCCTGGACGCGACCCTCGGGGGCGGGGTGACCTTCACCCTCACCCGGGTCTCCGGCGGAGCGGGACGGCCCGTGACCCTGCAGAACCCGCGCACCATGCAAGTGATGAGCTGCCGCGGCTCGGCGCGCGCCGTCGAGTCCTGCGTGGCCAGCCTCGAGATCGACGGCTGGAGACGCCTCGGCCCCTAGTGTGCTGAGTCAGACATGTGCCGACAAAGCGCCAGGCGGGTGGGAGTCCTCCCCGCGGGACGCGCTGTGTCGCGGAGCGCTACCGGCACTCAAGGGGGCCACGATGGATGGTGGGTGGCCTCGGCAATCCGCAGAAGATACGGTCCCGCGGGGAGGACTCCCACCCCGCCCGGCGCCGTGAGTCGACGAACGTTCGACTCGGGACCCTCGCCCGGACTATGCGTGACCACCCGGCGACCCTCACCCTCGCCGAGACTCTCCGAGGGCGAGGGGGTCGTGGCGGTTCCCTCGTCCCCGGCGGGGGAGCAAGGTGAAAGGGCGCGAAGGAGCCGAAGGGCACGTCCCTGAACAGGTCGGGCTGGTCGACGCCCCGCCCGTGGCCGGGGAATCCGGCGTATCGTGCTCGGGTGATCGCCCGGACGTCCACGACCTCCGCGCTCGCCATCTGCCTGCCCGTGGCGGCGGGGATCGCCGTGATGGCCGTCCCCACGCCAGCCGGACTCTCGATCGAGGGCCAGCGCGTCCTCGGGGTGATGGTGATGGCCATCGGCCTGTGGGGCACGGAGGCACTGCCCTCCGCCGTGACCGCCATGGTCGCCATCCTCGCCCTGGTGATCTCGGGCGCGGTGCCCGGGGTGCGCGAGGGCCTGATCGGGTTCGCCGATCCCGTCGCCTACTTCCTCATCGGCGTCCTCACCATGGGGCTCGCCGTCTCGCGGAGCGGTCTCGCCGAGCGCGTGGCTCGCCTCCTCGTGCGGCGGGGCCGCGGCAAGGCTGGGACCCTCTACCTCGACCTCCTGCTCTCGTTTCCGCTGCTGACGCTCATCCTTCCCTCGGCGACCACGCGCACGGGCATCCTCGTGCACGTGTACGACCAGGCGCTCGAGATGTCCCACGTCGCGCCCGGCGCGCCTCTCGCCCGCGCCATCATGCTCGCCCTCAACTCCGTGAACCGCCTGGCCTCCACCATTCTCCTCACGGGCGGGATCACCCCGGTCGTCGCCGCCGGGCTCATCGGACAGGCGCGAGATCCCGTGACCTGGACGCGGTGGCTGGTGCTCATGATCGCGCCGTACACCGCGCTGCTGGCCCTGGCCGCCGCCGCCATCTACGTGTGGCACCACCGCGGCTTCGCGGAGCGCCTGGTCCTGCCTCCC
Organism: Binatia bacterium; assembly: GCA_035544455.1. GTDB lineage: Bacteria > Methylomirabilota > Methylomirabilia > Rokubacteriales > CSP1-6 > DATKEI01. The sequence goes on from DATKEI010000169.1 coordinate 2,018, forward strand.
GCCGCGGTGCCGGAGCCGCTGACGGGCGCCGAGATCCGCACCGCCATCATCACGGCCGGGGCGGCCCTCATGTGGCTGACCGACGCCCTTCACCACTGGCACCCTGCGCTCCCCGCCCTCATCGCTTGGGTCTGCTTCCTCGCCCCCGGGCTGGGCGTGCTGAGCTGGCGCGAGTTCGAGCAAGGGGTGGGCTGGGCCAACTTCTTCGTCATCGCCGCCTCGCTGTCGCTGGCCCAGGCCCTCGCCACGAGCGGCGCCAGCGCCTGGGTGGCCGGTCACGTGGCCGCGGTCACCCGGGTCTGGGGACACGAGCCGGTCCTGATCGTGGGCATCCTGCTCGGCGCCGCCGCGCTGATCCGCCTGCTCATCCCGAACATCACCGGGTTCCTGGCCACGACGATCCCGGTGGCCATGTCCATCGGCGCCAGCACCGGCCTCAACCCCCTGGTCTGCGCGCTGGTGGTGACCATCGCGGGCGACGCGGTGCTGTACTACCCGGCCCAGAGCGCCTCGTCCCTGGTCATCTACGAGCGCGGTCACCTGGGCGCGGGCGAGATCTTCCGCTTCGGCCTGCTCATGACGGCCCTGGCCGCGGTGGTGGTGCTGGCGGTGGCCCTGCCCTACTGGCACCTCGTGGGCGAGCCGCTGGTCGCCGCCCGCAAGTAGCGTCCTGAGTCCAAAGCTCGTGGACTCACGGCGCCGTGTCAGCACATCGCTGACTCGGGACGCGAGGCGCAGAGGATCAGCGCAGGACCGCGGTCCGGTTCCGCTCGATCAGGGCCATGTCGATGGCGGCGCCCAGACCGGGGCCGCTCGGGGCATGGACGAGGCCGCGTGCGTCCACCTCGATGTCCTCGGCCAGCCCGTACTTCTGCGCGGCCGCCGGCAGCAGCACCTCGAAGAACTCGCAGTTCTTGATGGCCATGATCACCTGCAGGTTGGCCACGTTGTTGAGCGAGTTACCGCCGTGGTGGATCTCGAAGCTCATGTGGAAGGCCTCGGCCAGGTGCGCGGTCTTGACCAGCGGCGTGATTCCCCCCTTGACGGCGACGTCGCCCCGGAGGAAGTCGGTGGCGCGGGCGACCAGCCAGGGGGCGAACGCGGTGAACCCGCCCGGCGCGTACTCGGTGGCGAGGATCGGGATGTGCAGCTGCTGCTTCAGCTTGACGTAGTTGTAGAGGTCGTCGTCGGCCAGCGGATCCTCGTACCAGTAAAAGCCGAGGTCCTCGATGGCCCGGCCCACGCGCAGGGCCGCCGGGTACTCGTAGGCCCAGGTGGAGTCGAGCATCACCGTGAAGCCGTCGCCGACGGCGCGCCGCACCGCCCGGCAGACCTCGATGTCGGTGGCGGGGTCGGTGGGCGGATGGATCTTGTACGCGGTCCAGCCCTCGGCCTTGTAGCGGGCGGCCTCGTCGGCATAGGCCGAGGCCGACGGCAGCACGGCCGAACTCGCATAGGCGGGCGCGGTCGTCCGGTAGGACCCGAGGAGGCGGTGGATGGGCATGCCGGCGGCCTTGCCCGCGATGTCCCACAGCGCGACGTCCACGGCCCCGATGGCCCGGAGCGTGGTGTTGCGGTGGCGCGACCACATGGCCTGGTAGAGCCGTTCGCGCTCCAGCGGATCCTGCCCCATGACCAGCGGCTTGAGGTAGTGGATCAGCGACTCGCCGTCGAGATGGGCGCCGCGCATGGCCGATCCGAGGAAGGCGTGGCCCTGGATGCCGTCGTCGGTGCCGATGGCGAGCAGCCCGAGCTGGCTCTCGCCCCCGAAGGCCCCGGTGTGCCGCCCGTAGTGCGTCGTGGGGATGCCGCTCCACCGGAACAGGGTGAGCGTCACGTCCGTGATCTTCATCGCCCGGTCTCCCTGTGCCCCCGGTTCGGGAACATGCCTTCATGGCCATGGATCGACTCGGGACACAAGCACCCCGAGTCGCAGTTCGTCGAGCTAGAGGGCGACGCGAAACACCTCTTCGATGGTGGTCTCCCCGAGCATGGCCTTGGCGAGGCCGTCCTGGTACATGGTGCTCATGCCGCCCGCGATGGCCGCCTGCCGGATGGCGGAGGCGTCATGGCGCTCCATGATCATGCGCCGGATGTTGTCCGTGGCCTCGAAGAACTCGAACACGCCGACCCGCCCGCGGAAACCGGTTCCGTGGCACTGGGCGCAGCCCTTGCCCCGGAACAGCCGGACCCCGGCCAGGGGATCATCGCCGGCGCCGAGCGCTCCGCGCGCCTGCAGCACGGTGACCGTCTGGTCGAAGTCGGGCCGGTCGCGCAGCACGTGGAGCACGCCCTCGTCCGGGATGAAGCTCTCCCGACAGCCGACGCACGTGCGCCGGGCCAGGCGCTGCGCCACGACCAGGGCCAGCGTCGAGGCCACCAGGAAGGGCTCTACGCCCATGTCGGTGAGCCGGGGTACCGCGGTGGTGGCGTCGTTGGTGTGCAGGGAGGACAGGAACAGGCGGCCGACCAGGGCCGCCCGCACGCCGATGTCCGCCGTCTCACGGTCGCGGATCTCGCCGACCATGATCACGTCGGGGTCCTGGCGGAGCAGGGCGCGCAGGCCGCCCGCGAAGTCGAAGCCGGCGGCGACGGCAAGCGGGATCTGCGTGATGCGGGGCATCGTGTACTCGACGGGATCCTCGATCGTGGAGATGTTCACGGCGTTCTGCCGCTCCATCGCGATCCGCCGCACCATGGCGTAGAGCGTCGTGCTCTTGCCGGAGCCGGTGGGCCCGGTGACGAGGATCATCCCGAAGGGCCGGAGCAGGTTTCGCAGGAGGATGTCGCTGTCCGAGCCGATCAGCCCGAGCTGGTCGAGGTCGGTGAACGACGAGTCGCGCGACAGGACCCGGAGCACGACCTTTTCCCCCCACTGGGTGGGCACCGTCGAGACGCGGAGGTCGACCTTGAAGCCGGACAGGTCGGCGTCGAACCGCCCGTCCTGGGGCACCCGCCGCTCGTCGATGCGCAGGCTGCTCAGGATCTTGACGCGGGCGACCACGGCGGGCTGCAGCGTTGGCGGCAGGGTGAGGGCCTCCTGCAGGACGCCGTCCACGCGGTAGCGGATGAGCAGCTCCAGCTCGTACGGCTCGATGTGGATGTCGGAGGCGCCGGACACGATGGCGTACTCCAGCATCTGCCGGACCAGGTCGACCGCGGAATCCGGGCCCACCGGCCCCTTCATCCCGGAGGCCCGCCCATCGGCGGGGGTCCCCCACTGCCGCGCCTCCGGAGCCCCCGGCGGGCGCGTCGGCCGGTTCACCTCGGTGGAGGCGTTGAGGGCTGCCCGCTCGAGCATCTCCCGGAGATTGCCCTTGTAGAGCAGCTGAGCCCGGGAGCGGGCGCCCTCGGAGGCGAGGTAGGGGACGATCTCGAGTCGGGTCATCCGCTGCATCTCCTGCAGGAGCGGGCGGTCCCGCGGGTTGTGCATGGCCACCCGGAGCTGGTGGCCATCGCGGGCAAAGGCGACCAGCCCGTGGGCGCGGGCGTACTCCTCGCGGATGAGGCGAAGGGCCTCGGGCTGTACGTCGCCGACCCTCAAGTCGGTGAAGCCCACGCCCCAGGCCTGGGCGAGCTGCTCGAGCAGGAAGGTGAACGGGATCCGGCCCTGATCGGCGAGCGCGCGCTCCAGGGGAATCTTGAGCCGCGCCGCCATGGTGCGGGCCCGGTCGAACTGAGGGCCGTCGACCAGCTCCATCTGCGTCACCACGAGGGTGCGCAGCTCCTCCTCGCTCACCATCAGGCTCTCCATCGCCTTACCTCCCGGATCGGTCTCCGCCCGACCTTCAGCGCGCGACAGCGCTCATGGGGCGGGCGGCCGGAGCGTCTCCTGCACCTTCTTCACCAGCTCCTTCAGGGACAGGTTGGCCTTGACGACGTAGGAGGCGGCGCCACCCTCCATGGCCTGCTGGACGTCCCGATCCTGGCTCAGATTGCTCAGGACGATTACGGGGATGCCGGCGGTGGCGGCGTCCGCCTTGAGGGCCTTGAGCACCTCGAAGCCCTGGAGCTTGGGCATGATCAGGTCGAGCAGGATGAGGTCCGGGGCCTCGCTCCTGGCCAGCCGGAGGGCCTCCTCGCCGTCGGCGGCCGCTACCACCACGTACCCGCTCCGGCGCAGCGAGGCCTCGGCCGCCTTGCGCAGGAAGCGATCGTCCTCGGCAAGCAGGATCCGCGTCGGCTGGTCAGCCATGGGTCGCCCGTTTCCCCCGGAGCCTCACCACTTGGTTTCCCGATTCCTGCAACGACTCGTTCGCCCTGGCCGGTACGGTACTCCGTCTCCCCCGTGCTCCTCGACGCCCCGGATCTGCCGCCCGAGCGTCGAGCCGGCCAGGACCAGGGTCGCGAGGCAGCGGGTGCGCTCATCCTCCCGCCGGGCTCGCCGGAGCTCGATGCCATTCATCCGCAGCCGCACTTCGTCGATCCGTCGGACATCATCTTATCTCCTCGATCGGGATGGTAAACGCGAACGTCGCGCCCTGCTGCTCGTCCGAGACGCACCACACCCGGCCACCGAACTGCTCGACGATGAGCCGGACCAGGTACAGGCCCAGTCCGGCGCCCTCGGTCTCGACCGCGGCCACGTTGTCGGCGCGGTAGAACTTCTCGAACAGCCGGGCCTGATCGGCCCGGGGAACTCCGATGCCGCTGTCGGCGACCGCCCACTGGACGGCGTTGTCGCTCGCCCCCACCCGGATCGCGAGGCGGCCGCCCGTGGGGGTGTACTTGATCGCGTTCGACATGAGGTTCATGATCACCTGGCGGAGGAGCTGCGGATCCGCCACCACCGGCGGCAGCCCATCCACGCCCGTGATATCGAGATCGTGGCCCCGCTCGCGAATCAGGCCGGCCAGCTCGTGAACCACGCTGCGGGTCACATCCCCCACGTCGACGGGCTGCATCACGGGGGCCAGGCGCCCCTGCTCGAGGCGGGAGACGTCGAGCAGGTCGTTGACGAGGGTGATCAGGCGCTGGGCCGCCTGCATCGCGTCCTGGACGTACGAGCGCGCCTCGGCCGGCACGTCCTCCTCGTCGCCGGCGAGCTCCAGCATCCACCTGATCCCGGCGAGGGGAGTGCGGAGCTGATGGGTCACGAAGGACACGAAGTCCGTCTTCATCTGACTGATCTCGCGCTCCTCGGTCACGTCGTGAAACGTCAGGGTGAAGCCCACGGTGGCCCCGGCCGAGTCCCTGGTCGGCTGGGCCGTCCAGTGCAGGGTCCTTCGGCTCCGCCGGAGATCGATGTCGCCCTGACCCCCCCGGTCCGGATCGCGGAGCACGGCCCCGAGAGCGGAGGCGGCGCGCTCGTGGTCCGTCACGTCGCTCCCCTGCCCCCCGAGCAGCGACTGGAGATCGGCGCCGACCACCGCGCCCGGCGCGAATCCCAGGAGCTCGCCGGCGCGGCCGTTCGCCGCCTGGATCTGTCCGTCGCGCGTCACGAGCACCATGCCGTCGGCGGTGGAATCCAGGATCTGCGCGAGGCGCGTGCGCTGGGCCTGGGTCTCCTCGTACAGGCGCGCGTTGCGAAGCGCGATGGCCGCCTGATCGGCGAACGTGGAGATGAGCCGCACCTCCCCGGGCGGGAAGTCGTGGGGCGTGAAATAGAAGTTCAACAGCACCCCCAGGACCTCGCCCTGGCTGATGATGGGCGCGGCCAGGTACGCCCGCGGGGCGTGCGCGGCGACGAGCTCGGCCTGTCCCGCCGCGTAGTGGACGCGCTCGGCCAGCCGATCGATGGTCCAGACGGGACGGCGCTCGGAGAAGGCCCGGCCCGCCACCCCCTCGCCCGGTTTCAGGATGAAGCCCTCGACGAGCGGCTCCGGAAGGTTCACGGCGCGCAGGACGGTCAGGCCGCCGCGCTGGTCGTCCCAGCGCATCACGGAGGCGGCATCGCAGCCCAGGATCTCGATGGCCCCGCGGTTGATGCTGTCGAGGACGCGATCCACCGACAGCTCCTCGGCGAGCTGCCGGGTGGTCTCGTACAGCCGCGTGGCCTCGACCCCGCGAACGCGGGCCTCGGCGAGGAGCCGCGTCCCCTCGATGGCGGCGGCGAGCTGCTGGCAGAGCAGCCCGAGGGCCTCGAGGCGGTCCGAGGAGATCGGTCGCCGGCTGGGCTTGTTGTCGGCGGCGGCCACCCCCAGGGCGCGCTCGCCCACGATGAGCGGCATCACCACGAAGCGCCGGGAGCGGTAGTCCGCGTAGCGCGGGATGTCCGCGTCGAGGGGCAGCACGGCGTGCAGGTCCGCGTCCGCGAGCACGGCCACCGCCCGGCGCATGCGAAAGGCCTGGTAGAAGGGCCCCGCCGCCGTGGTCAGCGGGAAGGTCGCCCCGAGGGGGCCCTCGACACCGGAGGCGGCGACGCATTCGAGCCGGGAGCCATCGGGCCCGAGGAGCAGGACGACGACCCGGTCGAATCCCACCACCTCGTTCACGGCGCGCACGAAGATCCCGAGCGCCTCCTCGACGTTGCGCGAGCGCTGCATGGCCAGGGTGAGGTTCGAGAGCTGGCGGAGGACTTCTTGCCCTTCCTCGGCGCGGCGCAGCAGGTTGCCCTTGGCGATGGCCAGGGCGGCCTGGTCGGCCAGGGTCGACAGGAAGGCGGTGTCGTCCGGATCGAAGCGGCGCGGCGCCTTCGTGTACAGGTTCAGCACGCCAACCACCTGCTGGCCCTGCCGGAGCGGCACACCGAGAAAGCCGCGGTAGCCCCGGGCGACCATGGTCTGCGCCTCGGCGGGGAATCGCTGGTCCGTCGCCATGTCCTCCACGGCGAGGGGCTCGCCCGACGTCACGATCAGCCAGGACAGGCTGCCCTCGCCGGGCCCAAGGCGCGCGGTGGGCATCACACCGGCCGCGGCCGTGGTCCGCGCCGCCACCACGAGCTCGTCGCCCTCCCGCAGCCGGATTCCGGCCGCCTCCACCCCGAGCAGGCGCGGCACCTCGTCGGCGATCAGGTCCAGAACGTCCTCGGTGCGATAGACCGCGGCCAGGCGCCGGACCACCTCGTTCATCGCGGCGAGACGAACCTGTCCCCGCTGCGACTCCCCGTGGAGGCGGGCATTGCGCAGGACGAGGGAGACCTGACGGCAGATGCTGTCGAGCAACCTGAGCTCGCGCCGCGCGAACCGGCGGCGCCGCGTCCACCACACGACGTAGAAGCCGCCGGCGACCTCGTCGCCGAGCATGAGCGGCAGCAGGAGCCCCGTCTGGTGGTGGAGGCGCCGGAACAGCTCGTGACTGAACCGCGCGTCGTGGGCCACGTCGTCCGAGAACACGGCGCGGCGCTCGTTCCAGATGGACTGGCGGAACTGCTGCTCCCCCAGCGGGAGCGCAGTCCGCGCCAGCGTCTCCAGGTGCTCCCGGGGAACGCGGTAGGCGGCGGTGGGCACGAGCATGTCGGACGCGCGGTCGTGCAGGTACACCGCGGCCGTGTCGGCCCCGAGCATCCGCGTCAGCTCCCGGCAGAGCCGGCGCAGCGCCTCGGTCAGGTCGGGAGTGGAGTCCACCGCGCGCGTGATCGCGAGCAGAGCCTCGCTCTCGCGCAGGCGTTCCTTGATCTCGACCTGGAGCTCGGCGTTCTCCCGGGCCAGGCGCCGGCGCTCGAAGACGCGGGCGACGAGGGCGAGGACGCGGCCCGGGTCGAGCGGCTTCTGCATGTAGCCAACTGCCCGCGACTCGACGGCGGCGATGGCCGATTCGACGGTCGCGCGCCCGGTGATGATCACCACCTCCGGGCTCGGCGCCCGGCCCAGCATCTCGCGCATGAGCGCCACGCCGTCGGTGTCGGGCAGCTCCAGGTCGATGAGGGCCACCGCGACGCCGCCCTGATCCAGGATGCGCCGCGCCTCGGAGGCCGAGGCGGCCAGGGCCACCGCATGGCCCCTCGCGCCGAGATAGTCCCCCAGGGTCGCCGCCACGACGGGGTCGGCGTCCGCCACGAGCACCAGATCCCGGTCCGGCTCGGTCTGCCCCGCCATACGTACGAGGATACTGTAGCCGGGCGGATACCGCCCGTTCAGTGGTCCCGGAGGAGGCGACCGAAGCCGGCCATGCGATCGGCGATGCCGTTGGACCGGAGGGCATACCAGAACGTGGCGCCGTTGATCGCAATCACGGGCTTGCCCAGCTCCCGATCGGCCGCGTCGGCCAGGCGCAGCATGGAGAGGTTGGTGCCGACTTGCACGATGGTATCGACATCCGGTCGGTTCACCTCCCCGAGGGCGCGGCGCAGCGTGGCCTCGTCCGCGTGAGCCATGCTGACCGCGGTCGGGCACCGGAGCCCGGTCAGGGCGACCACCTCGTAACCGGACTCCTCGAAGAACCGGCGCACCTGGGCGTCGCCGATGGCCTGATAGGGCGTGACCACGCCGAGGCGACGGGACCCGAGCTCGCCGAACGCGCGCGCACAGGCGTTGGCCCCGGTGGCGATTGGCATGCCCGCCAGCCCGGCGATGCGGCGCTGGAACTCTTCGTTGCCCTGGCGGCCACCCCAGAAGGTCTCCGACGACATCCCCATGACGAGACAGTCCGGCTCGGCGGTGAGGACGTCGGCGACGGCCTGCGCGATCGACGACCGGATCTGCACCATGAGGGCCTCGAAGGCCGCGTCGTCGTCGATCCGCGGGTTCGTGATCGAGATGCGCGAGGTGTGCAGGGTGATGCCGGGCGGCGCCATCGCGTAGAAGTCCGGCTCGACGACGGTGTTGGTCGACGGCACCAGCACCCCCCACTTGCCACGGTAACCGAGGACGTCGGGCATGGCGCTCCCCCTGGGCCGGCATGGCGGCCCGCCCAGACTGAGTCCGCCATCCCGGCCTGTCAACCGCGGGGCTCGTCCCTCTCCTCCCCTGCTTCCCTTGGCCTTGACAGGCCGGGGAGCGGCGACCATCCTGGCACCGCCGCGCCAACGATGTCCCCGGTCGCTCGCGGACGTGTTCACCGGGCGACGCCGTGGGCGTGTATCTTCTGGAGCGGGGTTCGCGATGGCGCCCCGACATCGCCCCCTCGCTGCCGCGGATGCTCGGGGGAGACTGGCGGACGGATCAACGCCGCCGCCGCGGCGTCGCCGCGAGGTGACGGCGTCTGCCTCAGGCGGCTTCACATCGACGGCACGTCGGGCCCGGGCCGCGGCGGCCGGTAGGAGCAGCGATGAGACAGCTCCGGGTTGGCGTCGACATCGGCGGCACGTTCACCGACATCGTGTTCCTCGATGGCGATGGGCGGATCCACACCAAGAAGGTGTCCTCCAGCGTCGACGACTACGCCCGCGCCATCGTGGACGGGCTGCGCGAGGTGTTCGAGGAGAGCGGCCTCACCGGGGCCGAGGTGACCGAGGTCCTGCACGGCACCACGGTGGCCTCGAACGCGATCCTCGAGCAGAGGGGCGCCCGCACCGGCCTCATCACCACCGCGGGCTTCCGCGACGTCCTCGAGATCCGCCGCCTGCGCATGCCCCGCCTCTACGACCTCACATGGGAGAAGCCTGCGCCGCTCGTCGAGCGCTACCTGCGAATGACCGTCGACGAGCGCATCAGCGCCGCCGGTACGGTGCTCCGCCCGCTCGATCCCGCCGAGGTGGACCGCGCCATCGACCGGCTGGTCGCCGAGGGCGTCGAGGCGGTGGCGGTGTGCCTCCTGAACGCCTACGCGAACCCCGTCCACGAGCAGGTGATCGCCGAGGCGGTGCGGCGCCGCGCCCCGGGTCTCGCCCTGTCCGTCAGCTCGGAGGTCCTGCCCGAGATCAAGGAATACGAGCGGACCTCGACCGCGGTGATCAACGCCTACGTGATGCCGGTGGTCCGCCAGTACCTGGCGACCCTGCGTGCCGGGCTCGGCGAGATCGAGGTGCGGGCGCCGCTCATGATCATGCAGTCCAACGGGGGCCTCATGACGGCGGAGGCGGCGGCCGCCGCCCCCATGCACATCATCGAGTCCGGTCCGGCCGCCGGCGTGGTCGGGGCGCAG
>DATKEI010000170.1:0-2261 GCA_035544455.1 Binatia bacterium
TGCGCATGCTGGAAAAGCTGCACCATGTCCCGGTCCTCTGCGCCAATGGCCGCGACGCCGTCGCGGCCGTCACCACCCAGGCCTTCGACCTCGTCCTCATGGACGTGCAGATGCCGGAGATGGACGGTTTGGAGGCCACCGCGGCGATCCGACACCACGAGGCGCACCAGCCGGCCTGGCCCCGCATCCCCATCGTCGCCCTCACCGCCGGCGTGATGAAGGACGATCGCGAGCGCTGTCTGGCCGCCGGCATGGATGCATTCCTGGCCAAGCCCCTGACCGTCGACGCGCTCGTCGCCACGCTCGCCGACGTCGCCCCCGAGGCGGTCCGCACCGGGTAGCGCGTCGGCCTCCGCCCGCAGCCCGGCCACCAGCGTGTCGCGCCCCCGGCCGCCCTCGCATGTACCCACCCGGCGGCGGCATCGGGACTGAGGATCACGCCGCCCCCGGACTCGGCGCGGCAGGCGAGGCTGATGGCCCAGCACGGGATCGCCCGACTCGGTCCATCGTCGTCGGATCGCCTGCGGTGCTCCGGCGGATCCTCCTGCCATCATGGCGTGCGGGATGACCGGCCTCGTCGTCCGGCGCTACACTGGGGTCGCATGGACCTCTCGCACCTCCGGGAGTACGCGAACCGCGACTGGGCGGCCGCCGAGCGGCTGGACGCCCGGCACTGGCGGGACGAGATCGCGTCCCGGGGGGCCAGTGCCACCCTGGAGGCGTCTCAGGCGTTGCGCCGGCACATGGAGCTGGTTCGTCCCGACTGGCCCTCCGTCGAGGAGCGGAACGCGGACCTGCAGGACCACATCGCCCTCAAGCGAATGCTGGATCGGGCCGCCGGTGCCTTCAGCGTCCTCACCGGTCGTTGAGCTCCTGGCCGATCTCGGCCAGGCCCTGAGCGCGCTCGCCCTGCGCTGGTACCTGTTCGGGGCCCAGGCCGCGATCCTGCACGGAGTGGCGCGGCTCACCGCCGACGTGGACGTCACCGTCGATCCGGGCGGGCGCTCCGGCCGCGAGCTGGTGGCGGCCCTTGCCGGCGGTGGCTTCGACCTCCGCGTCCACGACGTCGGCGAGTTCGTGGACGCCACGCGAGTGCTTCCGTTCGTGCACGCGCGCACACGGCTGCCCGTCGACGTCGTGCTGGCGGGGCCGGGGATCGAGGAGCTGTTCCTCGCGAACGCGCAGGAGATCGTGCTCGGCGACGTGCGGGTGCCGGTGGCGGCTCCGGAAGACATCATCACCATGAAGATCCTGGCCGGGCGCGCCAAGGATTTCGACGACGTCGTGGCCATCGTGCGAGCGCGTGGACCGGGGCTTGATCTGGGACGGACGCGCGAGATGCTGCGCCTGCTCGAGCGGGCGCTGGCCCGCGCCGATCTGCTCCCGGAGCTCGATCGCGCGCTCGCGCGGGCCCGCGCCTGACGTCGCGATCTCCGCCGGGACCTCACTGGCCGCGCGAGGCCCGCCCCGGGCGCGGGAGCCGCGGGCGGGGGGCGGCGCGGCGACAGACGGGGCAGCGGCCATGCTGGCCCGGATCTGTGCGATGCTGAAGGGCGCCGTGTCGAGCATGCGCGCAAAACGGGTCGAGCAGCGGGCGCACGAGTGGCTGATCGCCGTCCGGCGCTACTTCGTGGCCGGACTCTTCATCGTTCTCCCCACGTTCCTGACCGTCTACATCCTGTGGTTCCTGTTCAGCCTGGCGGCCGCGCTCATCATGCCCTTTGTGACGCCCGTGCTGCGGTTGTTCGCGGCGCGAGAGACGGTGGAGCTGCTGGCCACCCCGGTGACCCTGCTCATCGCGGCCGTGGTGATCTGCCTGGTGGGCGCTACCGGGGCGGCCTTCAGCCGCCGGATCTTCGAGCGCACCGAGGAGGCGTTTGCCCAGATCCCGGTCGTGCGCGGCATCCAGCAGACCGTGCGGCAGGTGATCAACATGTTCTTCGGGCGGGACACCTCGTTCAAGCAGGTGGCGCTCATCGAGTACCCGCGCCGGGGCCTCCACACCATCTGCTTCGTCACGAACCCCGAGCTCTGGCAGCTGCCCGGGGCCGAGGAGCCGGCGGTGGCCGTGTTCGTGCCGACCACCCCGAACCCGACCTCCGGCTTCTTCCTGCTCGTGCCGAAGGATCAGGTGCGCATGCTCGATATCAGCGTGGACGAGGCGATCAAGGTGATCATCTCCGGCGGGATCGTCTCGCCTCCCGCGCGACACCTGCCGCAGCGACGGCCCGCGGAGGAGACCCATGGATGACGCGATGCAC
>DATKEI010000171.1:0-7276 GCA_035544455.1 Binatia bacterium
ACCACCGGGGAGTCCTCCGCAGCCTCCCCGAGTACGACGCCGGCGAGGACTCCCCGGACAAAGTTGACCGCCATGAGGAACAGGCCGTCGAGGAAGAACGCCAGCGCCCGGATCCACAAGCCGGCGGGCCGGCCTGGTCTCGCCCACGCGGCCCCGGGCGCCACTACCGGCGCCGCAGGCGGCCCGACCCGGATGCGCAGGGGGTCGCAATGGAAGGCGACGAGCGTCCCGCAGCGCGGACATTCGTCCCCATCTACCGCCTCGAAGCCGCACTGGGGACACGAGGCCGCCATGTCGAGCCGCCATCATAGCAGACGGCGGCGGGCGGGCCGCGCGCGCGACAGATATAATGGCGCGGTGATCTCCGTGCACGACGCTCAGCAGCACATCCTCGCGCAGGTCACCGCGGTCACCCCTGCCGAGATCCTTCCCCTGGGCCGGGCGCTCGGCCGCGTGGTGGCCGTGGATGTGCGGGCCCCGTTCGACGTGCCGCCCGCCGACAACTCCGCCGTGGACGGGTACGCGGTCGCCGGCGAGGACATCCCGGCGGCGGCCACGCGGTCCCTCGAGATCGTCGCCGAGGTCGCCGCCGGGCGCGTGTTCTCCGGCGCGCTCGCCCGGGGCCAGGCGCTGCGGATCATGACCGGGGCGCCGATGCCCGCGGGCGCGGACACGGTCTATCCGCAGGAAGTCGTCTCGCGCGACGGTCGGGTGCTCGGCATTGGCCCGCTGGCGCGCGGCGCGAACGTCCGCCATCGCGGCGAGGACGTGGTCGCCGGCGCGGTGGTCCTGACCCGGGGCACGGTCATCCGCCCGCAGGAGCTCGGCGTGGCCGCCTCGCTCGGCCTGCCCCAGCTCGGCGTGCACCAGCAGCCGCGCGTCGCCATCCTCTCGACGGGCGACGAGGTGGCAGAGCCGGGCGAGGAGCGGATGCCCGGCCAGATCTTCGACTCCAACCGCTTCTCGCTGCGCGGCCTCGTCCTCGCCGCGGGCGGGCACCCCATCGATCATGGCATCGTGCCCGATCGCTTCGAGGCGCTGCAGGCCCGCCTCGCCGACGCCGCCCGGACCGCCGACATCGTGCTCACGTCCGGCGGCGTGTCGGTGGGCGACCACGATCTCGTCAAGGCCGTGCTCGAGAAGGCCGGTCGCATCGACTTCTGGCAGGTGGCCATGCAACCCGGTCGTCCCCTCGCGGCCGGGCGGATCGACGACGCCCTCTTCTTCGGGCTGCCCGGCAACCCCGTCGCCTCCATGCTGACCTTCCATCTCTTCGTCCGTCCCGCCCTGTGGAAGCTCGCGGGCCGGCGCGAGCTCTTCCCCGCCCGGTTCCGGGCGCGGGCGCTGGAGGCCATGGCCAAGAAGTTGGGGCGCCGGGAGTTCAAGCGCGGGATCCTCGGCCACGATGGCGCGGGATGGACGGTGAGGACCACCGGCCCCCAGGGCTCGGGCATCCTGACGTCCATGACGCTGGCCAACTGCTTCGTGGTGATCGAGGAGGACGACGGCGACGTGACGCCGGGCGACGCCGTCTGGGTCGAGGCCTTCGGGACATGAGCGCCCTCGAGTCCCGCGTCCCCCTCTCCATCGGGACGGCGGTCCACGTCGACCTCATGGACCGCATCGCCCCCCTCGCGGAACACGTCGTCACCACCGGGGCGGCGCGACGATCCGGCCTTCGCTACGCCGACGTGCGCGTCGAGATCGGCGAGAGCCGCTACGGCGTGGCCGAGGCCGGCGCCCCGCGCTCGACCGGCGACGCGGCCACCCTCGCCGTGGGCGTGCGGGTGCTCGCCGGAGACCACGCGGTGGCCGCCGGCCACGTCGGGCGCGCGCTGGGCGCGGCCGACCTCGCCGCCCTCCCGGCGATCCTCGACGACCTCCTCGACCAGGCCCATCGCCGCGCGCGCGCCAACGCCGACCACAAGGCGGCGGCCCGCGGCAAGTACGGGCCTCTCGGACACTCGCTGGCCGACACGCGCCTGGCTCCCGTGCGGGTTCACCGCGCCCGCATCCCCGCCGTGTTCGCGGTCGATCCTCGGGAGGTCTCCCTGGCCGCCGTCGCCTCGTTCGCGGCGGAGGTCTCCCGCCAGGTGCGATCGGTCTCGCCGCGGATCGCCCACGACTCCATCTCCGTGGTCACGCGGCTCTCGCGCGAGATCTTCGCCTCCTCCGAGGGCGCGCTCATCGACCAAGCCTTCGCCTTCACTCAGGGCGGATGCTTCGTCGTGGCCACCGGCGAGGACTCCAGCCAGGAGCTGTGGGACGTCGTCGGCCATCAGCGCGGCTGGGAGATCCTGACGGACGGGGTGGGCGATCCGCTCCTGGCCTTCCCCCCCTTCCCCGCATTCGCGTGCGAGCTCGCCCGGGAAGCCGTGGAGCTTGCCGCCGCGCCCGTGCTGCCGACCTCCGACCGGCCGGTGACCGTGGTGACCGACCCGCACTACAACGCCCTGCTCGCCCACGAGATCATCGGCCATCCCGTCGAGCTCGACCGCGGCCTCAAGATGGAGACGGCGTACGCGGGCCGCTCCTGGCTGCTCGGCGACCTGGAGAAGACCGAGCTGGGGCGGGCGGTGGCCTCCCCGCTGGTGAGCGCGTACTCCGATCCGGCGCTGCCGGGCTACGGACACTACGCGTACGACCACGAGGGCACGCCGGGCCGCCGGATCGACCACATCGAGGGCGGCGTGTTCACGGGCTTCATGAACAGTCGCCAGACCGCCGCCATCCTCGGCGGCACGCCGAACGGCCACTTCACCGCCACCGACGCCGCCCTGGTGCCGCTCGTCCGGATGTCCACCACCGTCTTCGCCGGGGGGAACCGCCACCCCGCTGACATCGTGGGCGAGGTGGACCGGGGGTACTACCTGATGGGGCATCGCATCCCCTCCATCGCCGAGAGCCGGGAGAACTTTCGCATCTCCGCGCGACGCGTGTACGCCATCGAGGGCGGGCAGATCACCCGGCTCTACCGGAACGGCGGCATTGCCGCGGACTCGCGCGACTACCTGATGCACGTGGATGCGGTGGGATCGGACTTTCGCCTGTACCCCATCCCGAACTGTGGCAAGGGACAACCGATGCAGACGCGGGCGCTCGGAAACGGCGGGCCGACCATGCGAAGCCGGGCCCGCATCACCGGAGGTCGATGATCATGAAGCCGCTGCTCTCCATCCTCGTCGCCCTCGCCGCCGTCGTCTGGCTGGGGGCCGCCCCGGCCGGAGACCCCGAGGTCCCGGAAGCGTACATGTCGGTCGACGAGGTCAAGGCGCTCCTCGACCTCGGCAAGCGCGTGGTCCTGATCGACGTGCGCTCGCGCGAGCAGTTCGACGAGCTCCACATCCGGGACGCCCGGAACGTCCCTCTCCGCGATCTGCCCCGGCGCCTCGGGCAGGTGCCCCGCCAGGACTTCGTGGTCCTCTACTGAGCCTGCCCCCACGAGTTGGCCCGGGGGGCCTACAGGGTGCTGTATGCGGCGGGATACCGGAACATGACCATCCTCGACGAAGGGCTCCCGGGCTGGATGGCCAGGAAGTACCCGACGGCGAGGACGCCGGCGCGCGGGTGAACACGGGTCCCGCGCTGGCCCGCGCCGCCGCGGAGGCGCTCGCCATGGTCTCGACCGAGCCAGACGTGCTGGAGGCCGAGGTCTTCGCCGGGGGCAGTCGATCCCTCCTCGCCCGCCTCAGCTACACCTCGCACATTCCCTCGAACGGCGTGGAGGAGCCGAAATCCTCGGAAAGCTCCGGCCTCGGGATCCACGTTGTGCTGCGGGGCCCGGATCGCCCGGCGACCGGCTACGGCTGCGAGCCCGACCTCGGTCCCGATGGGGCCCGGCGGGCGCTGGCCCGGGCTCGTCGGGCCGCGGTGGTCGATCCGGACTTCCGCTCCCTGCCCCGCCCCGGGGCGACGCGCCGCGGACTCGAGAGCCACCGCGATCCGGACCTGGCCGCGCTGCGGGACGAGGAGCTGGTGGAGCTCGGGTGGCGCATCGTGGACGCGGGACTCCGCACCTTTCTCGCCTCGTCCCGCCTCGCCGCGCTCGCGGGCGATGAGGCCGGGCTCCGGCGCCTCGGCCTGATCCTCGGCGGCGACGTGACCGTGAGCCAGGCGTCGATGGCCATCGCCTCCACGGCGATGCCCCGGCCCCAGACCGACGAGTCCACCGCGATCGTTGCCACCGCGACGGCCATGGTCGAGGCGCACCATGCCAAGGGGACGGGCTGGTCGGCGGGCCCGCGGCTGGCCGACTTCACGGGCGAGGCGGGAGCCGACGCGGTTCGCGCGGCGATCGAGGCCATCGGCGGCGAGCGGGTGCCCGCGGGCGAGTACACCGTGGTTTTCGGTCCCCAGCCGGTGGCGGACCTCCTGAGCAACCTCGTCGTCCCCGCCTGCCGCGCCGACGCCTTCCATGCCTCGAGCACCCCGTTCCTCGGTCAGCTCGGGCGCCAAGTGGCCGCCTCGCTCCTTCGCGTCTACGACGACGGGGGGCAAGCCGGACTCGCCGCCTCTCGTGGCATCACGGACGAGGGGCTTGCCACCGGGCGCACCGACCTGATCCGCGACGGACTCCTCGTCGGCTGTCTGGCGAGCTGGTACGAGGCCCAGCGGCTGCGACACGATCCACGCCTCGCGGACAAGCTCGGCGCCGGCGCGCCCGCCGCCGCGGCGGCCCTCGTTCCGCGCAACGGCTTCCGCGCTGCCGGCCCCGGCGAGCACGCCTACGCGGCCCCGCCCCGCATCGCCGCCTCGAACGTGGTGCTGGAAGGGGCGGGGGCGGTCGATCGCGACGAGCTGATCCGCTCCGTCGGTCATGGCCTGTACATCGGGCGCATCTGGTACACGTACCCCGTCAACGGGATGGCGGCCGGCGACTTCACCTGCACCGTCGTCGGCGACTCGTTCGTCATCCGCGACGGGCGGCGGGGCGCCCCCATCCGCGCCAACGCCATCCGCATCAACGACAGCATCGGGCGCCTTCTGCGCCACGTCGTGGGCGTCGCCCGCGAGCGGCGCGGGACGCCCGTGTGGGCGGCCGACGAGATCATCTACACGCCGGAGATCGCCGTCACCGGGGTGCCGGTGGAGGCGATCGACCGATCGGAGGAGGGAAGCTGATGGCGCATCCCGACCTGGCCGCGCTCGAGCAGGCCGCCCGCTGGTCGCGCGTGCAGATCCTCCGGATGCTCGCCCACGCGGGCTCCGGTCATCCCGGCGGCTCGCTGTCCGTGATCGACCTGCTCACCGTGCTGTACTTCAACCGGATGCGCTACGACCCGGCACGGCCCCACTGGGAGGACCGCGACCGGCTCATCCTGTCCAAGGGACACTGCGTTCCCGCCCAGTACTGCTGCATGGCGCGCGCCGGCTTCTTCCCCGAGAGCCGGCTCGTGACCCTGCGCAAGCTGGGGAGCCCGCTCCAGGGCCACCCGGACCGGGTGGTCCTGCCGGGGATCGAGGCCGCCACCGGGTCGCTCGGCCAGGGCCTGTCGATTGCCGTGGGCCAGGCCCTCGGTCTCGCCCTCGACGGCCGGCAGGGACGCGTGTACTGCGTGCTGGGCGACGGCGAGATCCAGGAGGGGCAGGTGTGGGAGGCGGCGATGTCGGCGCCCCGGCTCGGCGAGCGCGGCCCCCGCCCCAGCGTCGACAATCTCTGCGCAATCCTTGACTACAACGGGATCCAGCTCGACGACTTCGTCAAGACGATCCTCGATCTCGAGCCGCTCGTCGACAAGTGGAAGGCCTTCGGATGGGCCGTCCTCGAGATCGACGGCCACGATCTCGACCAGATCGACAAGGCCCTGGACGAGGCCGAGACCATCAAGGGCCGGCCCACGTTCATCGTGGCCCACACCGTCAAGGGCAAGGGCGTCTCCTTCATGGAGAACGATCCGGAGTGGCACGGCAAGGCGCCGAAGCCGGCCGAGGCCGTGGCCGGGATCCGCGAGGTACTGGGCGGGAGTGCCCCGCCCTGGGCCGCCGCCATCATCGCCGAGCTGGAGCAGATGGAGAAGAAACAATGAGCGCGACGAGGAAACCGGCCAAGGCCTCGCGGGTGGCCTTCGGCGAAGCCCTGCTCGAGCTGGGCGCCCAGGACGAGCGCATCGTCACGCTCGATGCCGACCTCTCCAAGTCCACCATGACCGCCGAGTTCGCCAGGACCTATCCCGGCCGCGCCTTCAATGTCGGCATTGCGGAGAGCACGATGATCGGCATGGCCGCGGGCCTTGCCCTCGCCGGGCGCGTGCCCTTCGCCTGCTCGTTCGCGTGCTTCCTCGTCGGCCGCTTCGAGACCATCCGCATCTCCGTGGCGTACACGCGGGCGCCGGTGCGGCTCGTCGGCACTCACGTCGGGGTCGCCATCGGGGAGGATGGCTACAGCCAGATGGGCCTGGAGGACATCGCCTGCCTCCGCGCCCTGCCCAACATCCCCATCGTCCAGCCCGCCGACGAGATCGAGACCAGGCAGGCGGTGGCCTACGCGGTTGACCATCCGGGGCCGATCTACCTCCGCCTCACCCGCCAGAACCTCGAGCCGGTGCACGAGGACGGGTTCCGGTTCGAGTTTGGCCGGGCCGAGGTACTCCGGAGGGGGCACGACGTCACCATGCTCGCCAGCGGCGGCCCGCTGTGGAACGCGCTCGAGGCCGCGACCCGTCTGGCCGCCGACGGCATCGAGGCCGAGGTGGTCAACGTGTCCACGATCAAGCCGCTCGACGGGGAGACGATCCTGGGATCGGCGGGCCGGACCGGTCACGTGGTCACGGTCGAGGACCACAGCATGGAGGGCGGTCTCGGCAGCGCGACCGCCGAGCTGCTCGGCGAGCTGATGCCGACGCCAATCCGGCGCCTGGGGGTCCGGGGTTTCGGGGAGTCGGGTGATGCCCGGGGGCTCTATGCGAAACACGGCCTCGATCCGGACGGCATCGCCGCCAGCGTCAGGACGTTCCTCGAGCGCTGACCGCCGTCCACCCCGAGGCGGGCCGCGCGCCCCGGCGCCCGGCCTCACTCCGACAGCTTGAGGAGCAGTCCCGTTCGGCGGGCGCGCTTGACGGCCGCGCCCAGCGCCCAGTGGGCGAGGGCCACGTAGGCGAAGGCGAGAGCGAAGCCCGTGACCCAGGGCCAGGCATACCGCTCGGGAAACCCGTAGCCGGTGCGAAACGCGTCCAGGAAGTAGGTGAGCGGTATCGCCGCGGCCAGGGCCTGCGTCCACCCGGGCAGCACCGACACCGGGTAGTAGATGCCGGAGAGCATCAGGAAGAAGTTCACCGCG
>DATKEI010000172.1:0-6312 GCA_035544455.1 Binatia bacterium
TACCCGGGCACGTTGCGCACCTCTCCATCACGCGAGAGAAACGTACACAAGGCTTCCGATCGTCGTGTCCATCCCCCTTTCCGCAGGTCACGACCGAGATTTCTTCCCCCACCCGTCGCGGAACCTCAAACATTCCTGAACCCCTTCGGGTTGATCCCGAGGAAGTCGAGGAGCTTGCGCTGGAGGTCGGTCAGCTCGAGATCGAATCGTTGGACGACCCGACCGGCCTTGGACAGCAGGTGGCGTTGGAGGGGCGCGAACGTCTCGAGGATGCGGTCCGTCGAGGGCACCTGGTCCGTCGCGATCCTCAGAGAATTGCCCCCGCTCTTGAACGAAGTCGCGCATGCGATCTGGTGGGCGCCATTGCCCAGCGGGTTGGGCAACGCAGCATGGCCGGTGCCATACGCGACGGGCACCGCCACGGAAGATGCGTGGCGAAACACCCGTGAGGGTTGCGCCGGCCATGTCCCGCCATCGGCGGCACGTCCCTTGCTAGCCTCGTTCCTCCGTGAAGCGGAAGTCTCGTGCCTCGCCGACATGCATCGTGGGCGCTGGTGGCCCACCTGGTATGCGCCCCATGCGGGGGCGCCACTCCGCCTTGATGGCGACGCACATCACGAAGGCCCAATGAGACCGAGCGTCTCGACGCCTGGATGCTGACGCTCCGATTCGACCGCGGCACCATCCTGATCGCTGATTGCCCCTCCGGGCTCGGTCTGGCTCGAGCGCCTGGGGTCCTCTGGGATGCTCGCGTCCAGGGCCACCGCGCGCCAGCCATCGGCTACCACGCCCTCAGGAGTTGGCTCGTTAACGAGGGCACGCGCTTCCTCGACATCAGCCGCCCTGCCCGGACCTCGGCCGAAGCCTGGTCGGAGATCGCTCTGCGCGCCTACCAGGAGGCGGCACTGGCCGCCTGGGAGCTGGGGCAGCGCCGTGGCGTCGTGGCGCTGCCCACCGGGAGCGGCAAGACCCGGATTGCCCTGGCCGCCATGAAGCGAACGGAGATGGCGGCCCTGTGTCTCGTGCCGACCCGGGTTCTCCTCGATCAATGGGTTCGGGAGATCGAAGCCGTCTACCGAGGCCCGGTCGGCCGCTACGGCGATGGCGCCCGCCAGGTCGCACCGGTGACCGTCGCCACGCACGAGAGCGCCTACCGGCACATGGATCAGCTCGGGGGTCGTTTCGATCTCCTGATCGTCGACGAGGCCCATCACTTCGGTGGTGGTCTCCGCGACGAGGCGCTCGAGATGTCGATCGCCGATGCTCGCCTCGGACTGACCGCGACCCCGCCGCGCGGCAGCGAAGCGGCCGCCCGCCTCTCGACGCTCGTCGGGCCGACCGTCTTCGAGCTTGCCGTCGCCGACCTGGCCGGAGGCTTCCTCGCCAGCTTCGACCTGATCACGCTGCACCTCGACCTCGACCCGGAAGAGCGGGCCGCGTACGCGCGCTTCAGCGAGATCTTCCACCGGGTTCACCGGGAGTTCCGGCAGATGGCGCCGGAGGCGGGGTGGGCGGATTTCGCCCGCGCCGCGGCCCGGACCGCGGAAGGCCGCCGCGCCCTGCAAGCATGGCGGCAGGCTCGACGGCTCCTCGCCTTCACGCATGCCAAGCGTCGAGCTCTGGGGCCACTGCTCGGGCGTCACCGGCGGGCCCGGGTGCTGATCTTCACCGCGGACAACGAGACGGCCTACGCGATCGCTCGCGAGCACCTCATCATGCCCCTCACCTGCGACATTGGCCGCCGGGAGCGGGACGACGTGCTCGACCGCTTCCACCGCGGCGAGATCCGCGCCCTGGTGTCGGCCCGGGTCCTCAACGAAGGGATCGACATCCCCGATGCCGATGTCGCCGTCGTGGTCGGGGCCGCTCTCGGCGAGCGTGAACACGTGCAGCGCGTGGGCCGGTTGCTCCGGCCAGGTCCAGACAAGCGCGCCCTCGTGTACGAACTGGTGACCCGCGACACTCTCGAGGTGGGGCAGGCGCGCCGGAGACGCCACAGTCTTGTTGCCCGACGCTCTGCTCAGCTATAGCGTTGCCGGGAGGGCCCTGGCACCCCATTTTCTCGAGGAGCACGACCATCCCTGGCTGCGGGTCCTCCTCGAAGAACACGAACGCTTCATCGGGCGGCCTCAGCGGGAGCTCCAGGCGCGCATGCGCGAGCCGCACCCGCACGACTGTCCTCTCCGGAAGCGGCAGCAGGCCATCCACGTCCTCATGCGCCTGCAGCGCAGCAACCGGAAGGCCGTGGTGTTGCCCCGTCGCGCGCGCGCCCTCGTCTTCGGTGAGGCGGCGCGCACATCCGCCGCGGCTGACATGGTGCTCACCACGATTGCCGCGTCCCTCGGCGTAACACCGGCGTCGCTCGAGGATGCGCTCTTCGCGGACCTGGCCGGCAACGAGATCGTCGCGGCTCCCGCCCGGCCGCTCTCACCCGGAACCCTCGCACTGCGGACCAACCTCGCGCTGGCGCAGACGCTGCTATCGCACGCCACATCCGTCAGGATCGAAGCTGACGGGAACAGCCGCGCCCTCGTCCGCCACGCAAAATGGCGGGGACTCATCTGCACGGTCAGCGAGCGCTCCGATGCCGTCGACCCCGCCCTGGAGCTCTCGGGGCCCTTCGCGCTGTTCCGCCACACGCGGCTGTACGGCCGAGCCCTCGGGGAGATCATCCCCCTGCTTGCCTGGTGCCGGCGGTTCCGCGTGCACGCAACATGCGCTCTTCAGGGGCGAAACCTCGCCCTGTCGCTCGGCACGGGCGATCCGATCTTTCCGGCGGCAGAGCCGCGCCGCTACGACAGCCGCCTCGAGGAGCGGTTTGCCCGCGCGTTCCGGCGGCTCGCGCCCGACTGGGACGTGCTCCGCGAGCCCGAGCCGATCGCCGCCAGTGGCACGCTGATCTTTCCGGACTTCGCTCTTTGCCACCGCCGCCATTCCACGCGCCGCTGGCTGCTGGAGATCGTCGGCTTCTGGACTCCGGACTATGTGGCGCGAAAGCTCGCCCTCTATCGGAGCGCACGCCTGTCCAACCTGATCCTGTGCATCGACGAGACCCGGAACTGCGCGGCCGAGGATCTCCCTCCCGGCGCCTCCGTGGTGCGATTCCGCCGCTCCATCGACCCGGCGACAATCCTCCAGTTGATCGGTTGAGCGCTCACCCAGCAGGCGCGTGCGCCAGCATGGCCGGGCGAAGGGCGGGTGTCGGCCATTGCCGGGCCATGCCCTCCCGGCCGATCGACATCGCGCGATGCCTGGTACACGGCGCGGGCCGGGGCGGCCACCGCCCTGAGCCGGGCCTCTGACGATTGACCCGCCTCCGTCCTTACTGTAGAGTAAGGATTACGCTCAGAGGTAAGGATTACATGCCGCGCGCAACTCTCACGAGCAAGGGGCAGCTCACGCTGCCCAAGGCGATCCGGGATGTCCTGCGCCTTGGCGCGGGCGACCGCGTCGACTTCGTGCTCCAGGATGACGGGACGGTCGTGCTGCGTCCCGCCACCGCCGATGTCCGGGAGCTCAAGGGACTCCTGCACCGGAAGGGCATCAAGCCCCTCTCGATCGAGGAGATGAAGGCCGTGATCCGCCGGCGCGCGGCCGACCGCCGGTGATCGGACTCGACACGAACGTCCTCCTTCGGTACCTCGTTCATGACGAGCCCGGCCAGGCCGCGCGCGCCGCGCGCGAGCTGGAAGGTGACCAGCGCTTCCTCATCGACGGCATCGTCCTGTGCGAGCTGGTCTGGGTTCTCGAGACTGGCTATGGCTTCTCGCGCCGCGAGATCACCCTCGCGATGGAGCGCGTCATGGCCACCGCCCAGTTCGAGATCGACGGCAAGGATGTGGCGCTGGCGGCGCTGGACGACTTCAAGAGATCGGGGGCAGACTTTGCGGACTGCCTGATCGGCCGGCGAAACCGGGCCGCCGGCGCGGCGGAGACTCTCACGTTCGACCGGAGCCTGAAGGGGCTCGATGGCTTCCGGCTCCTCTGACGGTCGATGCTGTGCCGGATACCGTGATCTCGTCTGACGCTCCCACTCGCTGGATCGAGAACAGCGCCACGCGCGGCATGGTGGCGAGCCCGCACGCGCTCGCCTCGCAGTCCGGGCTGGCGGTGCTGCGCGAGGGGGGAAACGCGGTCGACGCGGCCATCGCCGCCGCCGCCACGATCGCGGTCGTGTACCCGCACATGAACGGCGTGGGCGGAGACAACTTCTGGCTGATCCACGACGGCCGCGCCGGACGCGTGCGCGCGCTCTGCGGGGCGGGCCGGTCGGCGGCGGCCGCCAGCATCGGGTGGTATGCGGCCCGGGGCACGACGGAGGCCATTCCCACGCGCGGCGGCCCCGCCGCCGTCACGGTACCGGGAGCCGTGGATGGTTGGTGGGAGGCGCACCGGTTCAGCCGGGCCGCGCTCGCGTCGCCGATCGGCTGGCCGCGCCTTCTCGAGGACGCCATCGCCTACGCGGCGGAGGGCTTTTCGCCGTCGCGGAGCCAGCGCACGCCGCCGCCCCGGGAGCCCGATCTCTTCGGCGAAGGGGCGCTGGACCAGGTGCGGCGGGGGCTGTGGCCGTCCTATCACCCGGACGCCCTGGCGAGCGGGCTCCTCGTGCAGCGGGATCTCGCTCGCACTCTCGAGGCGATCCGGGATGGCGGGCCGGACGGATTCTACCGGGGCGAGGTGGGGCGGCGGGTCTGCGCGGCGCTGGCCGCGGCCGGGAGTCCCCTCGAGGCGGCCGACTTCGCCGACTACCGGTCGGAATGGGTCGAGCCGCTCCGCGTGGCCTTCGCCGGCGGCGAGGCCCTGTCGTTTCCGCCGCCCACGCAGGGCATGTCGGCGCTCGCCATCCTGGCCATGGCCGAGCGGTTCGACCTCCGGGCGCTCGAGGAGAGCGACTACGTCCACGTGCTGGTCGAGGCCACCAAGCTGGCGTTCGTGGATCGCGATCGCCATCTCACCGACCCGGCCGCGATGCGCGTGAGCCCGGCCGAGCTGCTGGCGCCCGAGCGCCTGGCCCGGGTGGCCACGCTGATCTCGCGGCGCCGCGCAATGGCCTCCGAGGGCGCCGCGGCGGCCATCGACGGTCTGTTCACCCCGCCGGCCTCCGGGGCCCCCGCCGCCTCACCGGCCGCGGGCGGCGATACCATCGCCATCGTCGCCGCCGACGCCCAGGGCAACGCCGTCTCGCTCATCCAGTCCCTGTACTTCACGTACGGCTCCGGCCTGGTGGCGGGCGACACGGGCGTCATCCTCCAGAACCGCGGCTCGTTCTTCTCGCTGGATCCGCGGCAGGCCAATGCCCTGGCGCCACGCAAGCTCACGATGCACACGCTCATCCCCGGGATGTACCTGCGGGATGGCGGGGCGCGCTTCGTGTCCGGCACCATGGGCGGCGAGGGCCAGCCGCAGACGCAGGCCGCCCTTCTCACGCGGCGGCTGCTGCGCGGGCTCGGGGCGCAGGCCTGCGTCGAGGCCCCGCGGTGGCTGTCCGGGCGCACCTGGGGCGCGGCCACGCGCGCGCTCAGCGTCGAGGGGCGCTACCCGGCTGACCTGGTGCGGGATCTCGAGGCGCGCGGCCACCGCGACGTGCGCATGGGCGGGCAGTGGGACGATCTCTTCGGCCACGCCCAGTGCATCTGGATCGCGCGGCAAGGCGGAGGGCTGACCGGGGGCTCGGACCCGAGGGCGGACGGAGCGGCCCTCGGGTTCTGACGGCGCGTCTCACCGGGCGGCTACCTCCGGAATGGTCGATGCGCCCGGACCAAGTCCATGGGGGTCGCGAGGCCGTCCTCAAGCCCCCCGCTCGAGGGTTCGAGGTCCTCACCCCCCCCGGCGCGGGCATGGAGATCAAGGAGCTATCACGCGCCTAGAGCAGGGGGCCTCGCCCAGCCGCTCGCGCCCGGCGCGGGAGAGCGCGGGAGAGGGAGAGCGGGCCCTGGGGCCGTGGTGGCCGCTCCGGGGTGCTAGGATAGGCCGGTCCACCGACAGGAGGAGAGGCCAATGCCCGAGTCGATTCCGGCGCCGCTGATCATCGACACGCTGAAGGACACCTTCCGCGAGGCGCGCGCGGCGCTGGCCGCCGAGGTGGCGGAACCCCCCCGGCATCAGCATCTGGGCTGGGTACTGAGCGTGCCGGATACCCACCAGAAGACGGTCCTCGCCGCCCTCGACAAGGAGGACCAGATCCGCGTGGGGACCTGCGCCACCGAGGACGAGGCCACCGCCATCGGGGCCGGTCTCTACATGGGCGGCGAGCCCGTGGTCCTCATGATCCAGCACGCCGGCCTCTACGCCTCGGTGAACACGCTGCGGGGC
>DATKEI010000173.1:0-4456 GCA_035544455.1 Binatia bacterium
TACCCGGGCACGTTGCGCACCTCTCCATCACGCGAGAGAAACGTACACAAGGCTTCCGATCGTCGTGTCCATCCCCCTTTCCGCAGGTCACGACCGAGATTTCTTCCCCCACCCGTCGCGGAACCTCAAACATTCCTGAACACCTTCGGGAGGATCCCGAGGAAGTCGGAGCTTGCGCTGGGAGGTCGGTCAGCTCGAGATCGAATCGTTGGATGTCACGGCCGGTGGGGGCGGGTGACATCTTCTTCCCTGCGCAGCAGGCGGCGGGAAGTCCTTGGGCCATCGCACGAATGGGCTCTTCTTCCCGGCGCGGAGTAGGGGCAGACGACCGGCCGGCCGATGGCCCCCGCGCGGCGCGACCGCCGGTCGGTGGTCCCGCGCCTGACACGGGACACCGACCGGCGGCGGGGGCGAGGCAGGCTATTCGCCGTCGAGCGGGGCGCCGTGGACGTCGCGCGGCTGGCGGTACGGCTTGCCGCTGAAGCGCAGGATGGTGGCGTCGTCGACAAGTCGATCGGCGATGGCGACGGCCTGCGCCGGCGAGGGGAGGAACTCGCCCCACTGCTTGAAGGGCAGATTGGTCGCGACCACGGTGGAGCGGAGCCGGGCCCGGGTGGCCACGACGCGAAACAGCTCGTTGGCGGCGTCGCGGGTGAGTTCGGCGAAGCCGGCGTCGTCGAGGACCAGCAGGGCGGCCTCGGTGACGCGGCGGAAGACCTTGCGATAGGTCCCATCGGCACGGGCGGCGTGCAGGGCCTGGAGCACATCGGCCATGGGCGCGTAGTACACGCTGAGGGCGCGGGCGCAGGCGGCGTGACCGAGGGCCTTGGCGACGGTGGTCTTGCCCGTGGAGGGCCGGCCGACCAGGATGACGTTGCGATGCTCGTCGATGAACCGACAGGTGAGCAGTTCCTTGACGACTTGCGGGGAGAGCTGCGGCCGGGCGGCCCAGTCGAAGCCGTCGAGACTGACCGGCGGGCCGAGCCGGCTCCAGCGGCGGCGGCGTTGCAGCTTGCGCTCCCAGCGCGAGCCGTCCTCGGCCTCCAGGATGGTGTGCAGGAAGGCCGAGTAGGACGGCTGGGCGGTCTCAGCCTGGGCCAGCAACTCGGCCAGGCGGCGGGCGGCGGTGGTGAGGTTCAGGCGCTCGAGCAGCGTGCGCACCGCCGCGAGGGGATCGGGGGCGGCGTCGGCCTTACGCGTCATGATCAGGGCCTCCGGTGGGCGCCATGGTGTCGAGCGTGTAGTCCTGGGGGGAGCCGGGCTCGACGTCGTCCAAGGCCCCGAGGGCGTCGGGGCGGAGCGTGCGCGCCAGCGGCAGGGGCGCGGGGACGACGGTCGGGTGGGCGCGGCGCAGGATGCGTTCGACGGCGCGCGCATTGAAGTTGCGGTAGGCGGTGGCGTGGGCCAGGGCCGCCGTCATGGCCGCGGCGCCGTACAGATCGGCCAGGCGGATGAGGGCGCGCAGGTGGATGGGCGTGAGGGTGGTCATGCGCCGGGCCAAGCCCTCCAGGAACGCCGTCGCCTCAGGGAACCGGGCGAGGAAGGCCCCCTGCAGCACGGGGCGCGTGAAGGCCGGGCGGGCCCCGGCGGGCGGCGGGGGCGCGGACAGGCGCGTGGGGTGGTCGGGGACGGCATGTACGGCGACGACGTGGCCGGCGGCGTCGAGCAGGTGCACGCGCTCGGGATCGACGCGCGCGCTCACGCGCTGGCCGGGCCGGGCGGCGGGCACGGGGTAGAAGGAGCTGTCGATGGGGATGGCCCCGTCCTGCTGCACGGTGCGCGTCTCCAGGCGCGCGGCCGGATAGGCGACCGTGGGGAGCGCGATGAGGCAGGGCTGCTCCTGGGCGTAGGCCTCGTCGACCCGGCGCCGGGTGGTCCCGTGCACGCGCACGTTGGCGACGGTGTCCAGCCACTGGCGACACTGCGTGTGCAGGTCGTCCCACGAGGCAAAGATCCGGCCACGCAGGAAGTCCTGCTCGAGGTACAGGAAGGGGCGCTCGACTTTGCCGCGGCGCTCTTTGTGGCCGGGCCGCCCCACGGCCGGTTCGAAACCATAGTGGCGGGCGAAGTCGAGGAAGGTCGGATGCCAGCGGGGTCGACCGCCGACGCGCCCCAGGGTGATGGCGGTCTGATTGTCATAGGCGATGCGGCGGCACAGGCCCCCGTGGTCCGCGAAGGCCATCTGGTGGGCCCACAGCAGCGTCGGCAGGCGCTCGTCCCGGAAGAAGCGGACGAACAGGCGCCGGCAGAAGCCCAGGATCAGGGAAAAGGCGTGCACGACCGTCGGGCGGTCGGCGATCCGGACCCGATAGGGACTCCAGTCCGACTGCGCTTCCTCCCCGGGCGCCGTCTCGAAGCGCCGCACGATCCGCGGTTTCGGAGCTCGGGGCGGGCCCAGGGTGCGCAGGAAGGTCTTGAGGATCGTCAGCCCGCCCGAGTAGCCGCGCGCCCGGATCTCCCGCAGGATCCGGGGCGCGTGCAGCCCCTGGGCGAAGCCCGCCTGGATCAGAGCGTGGTACGGGGCCAGCTTGGCGGGGGCCGGGGGCTGGGGCGGCCGGCCGAGCGCCCGGCGGATCGTCTTGACGTCGCGCCCCAGTCGGCGGGCGATCATCCGGAGCGGCAGGTGGTCCTGAGCGAGGCGCTGTAGTTCGTGCTGGTCCTCGGGCGTCAGCATCGGCGGTCTCCTGGGTGAGGGTGTGAGCGAGCTGGAGGATCTGAGCGACGAGGCGCCGGCGGCAGGCCTCCAGCACCCGCCGGTCGGGGTCGGCAAAGCCGGTGAGGTCGACGTGCACGAGCTCGGCGAGCGCACGGTCCGTCTGGATAAAGCGGGCCTGGAGCTCACGCGCCGTCGGCCCCAGCGGCGAGACCGTGGCGTCGGCCGGCGCGGGCGTCGCGCTGCGGGGATCGCGAAGCAATGCCTCGCGCGTGACGGGGTCGTCCGCCGTGGCGCGCCAGGTGGCCAGGAAGGCCTCGGCCTCGCGGGTGCGCAGGCCGTGGCGATCCAGCGTGGCGGCGAGCGTCGGCTGCTCGCGGCGCGGCAGCGTGGCGAGGGCGTGGGCCGTGGTGGCGGATAGCTGGCCGGTATCGACGCGGCGGGCCACCTCGGGCACCAGGCGGCGGCCGAGGACCAGGCGGCGGTCCACCCAGCCCCGACTGCGGCCGAGCAGCGCGGTGATCCGCGGCGGCGTGAGGTGATCGTCATCGGCCAGCGAGCGCACCACGCGGGCCTCGTCCATCGCGCTCAGGGTGCGGCGCGGGGCATTGGCCTCCAGCAGCCGGGCCTTGCCGAGGACCCCGGGGGCGTCCTCCACGACCACCGGCACCTGCGTGTGGCCGTCGCGCGCCCAGTGCGCCAGGCGCTTGAAGCCGTCCAAAACTTCATAGGTCCCGTCGGCCGCGGGGGCGACCCGCAGCGGCAGCGGCGCCAGCCGGCTGGCGACATCGGTGCGCGGGCCGCGCAGCGGGGCCAGGGTGGTGGCCAGCTGCGCGATCGGGAGGGCGACGACGAGGCTCACCGGTGGCCCTCGACCGGCAGGACCTGCGAGCGGGGGGCGCGGTAGGCGATGAGCCTCTGGGCCACGAGCTGCGCCCGGGCCTCGACGATGGCGCCGTCCGGCAAGCCGAGCTTGTCGGCGATGGTGGCGTCGGCCCAGAAGGAGCAGCCGGTCTTGTCGGCGGCCAGGTGCAGGAAGAGCAGCAGGGCGATCGCCTCCAGGCTCAGCGCGCCGAGCCGATCGCGCAGGCGGTGATCGATCCAGGCGAAGTGCGCAGGCACGGTGCGCACGCGCGTGGGGTCCACGGGGGCCGGGCGGGGGTGCGGGCTCATGGGGAACCTCCCTGGCGAAAAATTCGGGCCGGCTTGACCGGCGCCGGGGCCAGGGGAACACTTGGTCGGTTGGGGTGACGTCGGCGGTGGACCTGGGGCTGGCGATGCGGCCGGAAGTCCTGGCGGACAAGCTCACGGAGGGGCGGGTCGGTCGGCGGGGCATCGCGACGTGGAACACGCGCCGGCTGCCGACCCGCTTGACGCCGGGCTGGACCAACCGGCTGTTCGTCGCCTGTCAGGGGTGGTGGCGCGGGGCCTTCCCGCTCTCGGGCGACGTGCTCTGGAACCCCGCGGACGACGCGGCGCCCTACGCGCTGATCTTCGACCCGCAGCGGTGGACGGTCATCACGCCCGTGCGGGCCCCGCGCTTTCGCGGCTGGCGCTACTTGCCGTCAGGGCCCGAAGATGCCGTGGTCAGCGATCCCCCGCCGGACAGCGCCTGAGACGGCCCCGTCTCGCCGGAAGCAAATTCCCCCACCGACTACATCTACTTCTCCCCCACCGGCCGTGACACGGTTGAAGTCGTTCACGTAGGTCTCGGCCAGCTCGATCTGCGTGCGCTGCAGGAGCTGCGTGTCCTTGAGGGCGGCCTCGGCCGCCTCGACGCCGGCGGCTCCCACTTCCTCCTGG
>DATKEI010000174.1:0-7599 GCA_035544455.1 Binatia bacterium
GTGCGCGACCGCTGGGCGAGCCGGATCCCCCTCTACACCCTGGGCGCCGACGCCGATACCTGGCTCCATCACGGCGCCAACGGAGCGCTCCCGCAGATCGTGTGCCGGCTCTCGCCGGACCACCCCCTGCGCTTCGCGGTCCGCCCGTCCGGCCGGGTCTGGTTCTCGGCCTGGCTCGGGGCGGACGGAGAGGGCAAGGCCCGCGGGACCCCGGTGGGAGTGCGCCTCGCCGTGCGCGACGCCCGCGGCCAGCGCTCGTGGTCGAGCACTACGGCACGCCCGCCCACCCGCCTCGCCCGTCGCGGCACGGGAACGCGCGAGTGGCGGGTCTTCCTCGGGCGATTTCGTGGCGAGCTGATCGAGATCACGCTCGATTGCGACGGGGGCACGGCCCACCCCGCCGCAGAACCCGCCGTCGCCGTGCGCGACCCATCGCTGCACATCGCGCCGTCCCCGGTCGCCCTGGCGGGTCTGGTCGCGCGGAGGTGCTGGCGCACCCTGCTCCGCGACGGCGTGCCCGGACTCCTGTCGGAGGCGGCGAGCCTCCTCGACGCCGAGCGCGGCCGGGAGCTCCGCTACCGGTACTGGATCAGACGGCACGGGCGCGCCCGGCCCCGGGTGGGGCGCACGGGCAGGGCCCATGTCCCCCCGCCGCCGGGCCCGGCGCTCGTCATTCCCGTGGACGCCGCCACGTCCCGCGACGGGATCGGCCGTCTCCTCGACTCACTGAGCGCCCAGGATGCCGTGGCATGGGAGGCGCTGGCCGTGGTCGGGGCGGAGATCGCCGCGGACGTCCGCACCGCGCTCCGCGAGCGCGCGGCGATCGACCCGCGCATCCGCATGATCGACGCCCCGGCCGGAGCGGACGACGCGCGGGACGGGCTGGCCGCGGCCCTGAACCTCGCGGTGGCGTCGGCAACGGGCCCCTTCCTCGCCCTCCTGTCGCCGGACGGCGAGCTGGCGCCGGAAGCGCTTTCGATCCTCGCCGAGGAGATCGAGCGCCATCCGCGCGCCGACGTGCTCTACTCGGACGAGGACCGCATCGATGCCCGCGGGCGCCGTCACCGCCCCTTCTTCAAGCCGGGCTGGTCGCCCCACTACTTCCGCTCGTACGCCTATCTCGGCCAGATCTGCGCGTACCGGAGGGATCTGGTCCGCGTGGTCGGGGGATTCCGGCCGAGTCCGGCCGGCGCGGAGGACTACGACCTCCTCCTGCGGCTCGTGGACCGGGCCCGGGAGATCCACCACATGCCGGCCGTCCTGTGGCACCGCTCCTCGCCCGCCGGCGCCCCGCTGCCGCTGCCGCGCGGCGCCGCCGGTGATCTCGACGTCCTGCGCCACCACCTGGCCGGAAAGCCGGGAGCGCTCGAGCCCGCACCGGGCCTGCTCCCCGGCACGCATCGCGTGCGGTGGAACGTCCGCGGCGCGCCCGTGGTCAGCGTGATCATCCCGACTCGCGATCGCGTGCATCTCCTCCGCCGCTGCCTCGCCGGCCTGCGCGATCGCACGGCCTACCGGAACCTCGACGTCGTCGTGGTTGACAACGGCAGCATCGAGCGCGAGACGGAGGCGTTCCTGGCCTCGTGCGCGGCCCGGGTCGTGCGCAGCCACGGGCCGTTCAACTTCTCGCGACTCTGCCACGCGGGGGCGCGGCACGCCCGGGGACGGCACCTGCTGTTTCTCAACAACGACACCGAGCCGATGTCCGACGACTGGCTGGGGGCCATGCTCGATCTGTCCGAGCAGGAGGACGTGGGCGCGGTCGGCGCCAAGCTCCACTACCCCGACGGCCGGGTCCAGCACGTGGGCATCGCGGTCGGGATCAACGGCACGGCGGCCCAGATCTTCCGGGGGGCCGCCCCCGACCACGCCGGGTACTTCGGCCGGGCCCTGACGATCCACGAATGCGCCGCCGTGACCGGGGCCTGTCTCATGACGAGGCGCGACGTCTGGGAGGCGGTGGGCGGGTTCGACGAGACATTCCCCGACGACTACAACGACGTCGACTATTGCCTGCGCCTGGCCCGGCACGGATACCGGGTGGTCTTCACGCCCTTCGCGCGGCTCCTCCACCACGAGTTCGCCAGCCGGACCCAGCGGCCCCGGCCCGCCGAGGTCCGACGGTTCCGGGACCGGTGGGCGGACGCTGTCGACCCCTACTACAGCCGGAACCTGTCCCTCCACCACACGGACTGCTCGGTGCAGCTGACCCTGGATCGCGCCCGCCGCTCCGGTCGCGCCTGACCGGGGCCGACGCCTTCAGATCCTGCGCACCTCCCTCCCTCTGCCTTCTCCCCTCTCCTTGTGCCTCACACCGCGCGGCGGCGCAGGGATTGCTCGAGGTGATGGGCAATCAGATCGGTGTCGTACTTGCTGACGGCCCGGATCACTTCCTGCCACCTGATCACGCCCGGGACGCGGGCCGGGTTGTCGCGCAGCAGCTCGCGCTTGATGAACGGGCACCCGGCGCGGAGCACCAGATGGTCCCAGAAGAAGTGGCTCGAGTTGACGGGGATGCCGAACGCCACGGCATCGGCCAGCCCGGCCACGAAGGCCTTGCGCGTCCCCGAAAGATCCCGCGCGCGCGGGGTCGACTGCAGCTCGTCGGCGACGGCCTCCAGCCAGGTTGTGGCCACCTCGCGGTAGGGGCACAGGGCCCGGCACCTGAGGCCGTCGGCCATGAGGGCCCGCGTCAGTCCGATCTCGTAGCGCTCGATGATCCAGGACTTGGCCTGCACGTACCTGAGCTCGCGCCAGAAGCGAGCGAAGGCAGCGCCGGCGAGGGCGCGCCGGCCGAAGAGCAGGAAGAAGCTCTGCAGGTGGTAGCTCCGCTCCCAGCTGTCGGTGATCCCCCACGCGTCCGCCTCGGCCAGGCTCATCCGCGCCACGACCTCGCCCATATCGTGGAAAGGGCCGTAGACGCTATCGTTGGCGAGGAGCAGCGATTCGACCCGGCGCAGGTCGGGGATGGCCGCGATGCCGTCCTTGAAGGCGCCGAAGTCGCGGCCGACGTTGTCGCGGCGGAGCACGAGCGCGCAGAGGGGGGCCAGGCGCTCGACGTCGGCGGCGCGGAGTCGCGGCGCGTTGGTCACGAAGACGACGGCAAATCCCGCCCGGTGGATCTCGCGCAGATAGTGGTGGACGAACTCGTGGACGACGCCCTGGCCATCGAAGTGGGCGAACACCGCGACGCGCGCGGCCGTGGCGAGATCGAGGACGCCGGGCCACCGCTGCACGACTGCCGGGGAGCGGCCGCGGGCCACGGCATACAGGAACGACGACAGGCCGTACGCCGCTCGGGTGGCGTCGGTGAGCCGCGTCGTGGCGAACCGCAGTAGCCGCTTCATGGCCCGGGCGGGTGACCGGGAACGGGCGGTAACGCGGAGGCGGCTCCGCCCGGATCGATGAGGCCCCGGGCCGCGAGGCCCCGGGCCGCCGCCGGCCTCATGGACGGGCTGAAGGACGGTTGGGCCCGGTCATGCCAGCAGCCGCTGCGCCGACGCGACGAGGTCGGCCGGGACGGGCGGAAACGAGGCGGCGTCGGCGCCCGGATCGACGAGGCTCCGGGCCGCCGCCTCGCAGGCGCGGTGGTCGCCCGTGCGGCCCAGGGCGAGGGCCTGGCTGTACCGCGCCGGCCACAGGAGCGCGGACGCAACCGGGTCGCCCGACCCGCGGCCGAGGGCCGTCCGCGCTTCGTCGTGGACAAGGCCGAACAGGGCGGCCGCCCGGGCCGCCTGCCCCTGATGGTTGAGGGCGAGGACACCCAGGCAGAACGCCGCGCTCATGGCGCGCTCGTCCCGCGGCGCTGCCCCGTGCCGCGCGCCGCCCTGGGACGCGATCGGGAACGGACGATCGCCCAGGCCGAAGGCCTCCGCCACGGCCGGGGCCAGCCGCTCGGCCGAAGCGTAGTGCCCGGCGTTGACCAGGCGGATGAACACCTCGATCCGCGGGGTGGGCGCGAACTCCGCAGGGGGTCGCCCCGGGCCGTCGCCCGCGCCGGTCTGCCCCTCCATCGCCGAGAGTTCCCGAAGGGCGGCCTCGGGATCGAGCCCGGCCAGGCAGTACGCGGCGTGGGCCCGGGCGAGTTGCGTTAGGTTCTCCGTCTCCCGGTCGTCCGCGCCGATCCCGCGGAGCGCACCCCGGACCGCCGCGCCCGCAGCCGCGGCAGCGCGGAAGCAGTCGAGCGCGGCGCGGTCGCGGCGGTGGTGGTTCATCTCGAGGATGCCCTGGAAGAACAGGGCCCCGGTCAGGTTGAAGGGATAGGCGGCGGCGAACTCCTCGAAGCTCAGCGCGACGGCCGGGCCGAGTTCGAGATTCCCGGGGCGAGCCAGGTCGAGACCGTGGCGGGTCAGGCAGCCAGCGCGCAGCAGGGCGAAGGCGTCGACGGCCTCACGAAACGCCGCGGCATTGACGCACTCCTTGAACAATCGGTAGGAGAAGCCGAGGCCGACGGGCGAGTCCGCCCGGTGCGTCCGCGATCGATGGGCCAGATAGCGCCGGTAGAGCGCGCGGTCGACCGTCGCCTCGCCCCGGAGCGGATACGACTGGCGGGAGGCGACAGCGACGAGACTCCCCGGCGACTCCTGGATGGTCACGTGGGGAAATCCGCTCGCGACGAGCACGTGGCGGAGCGCGGCGGGCGTGAACAGGACGAGGTGATGGCCCGGGCTCAGCACCGAGAGGAGCATGGCGCCCGGTACCCCCGGCCGGATCGCCCGCGCATCCGGGGTGGTGAGGATGAGGGCGCCGTTGGGGGCGAGGTGCGATCCCAGCGCGTGGACGAACGCCCGGGGATCCGATACGTGCTCGATCACCTCCGAGCCGAAGACGAGGTCGTTCCGGCCACGGGCGGGATCGGCATCGGCAGCGAGGTAACCGGACGAGATGTCGAGCCCGAGGATCCGGCGGCCCTCGGCCGCCAGCGGCGAGGGATCGACCCCGCGGGCCATCCAGCCGAAGGCCCAGCGCACGAAGTCGAGCGCGTATCCGAACCCGCAGCCGACCTCGAGATAGCGCCGCACGCGTTCCGCCGGTATCTGGAAGAGAGGCGCGATCATCACGTCGAGACCGGCGCCCTGCTCCACGTAGAACTGGAGGGCGCCGGCGTGGTCGGTGACCGGAACCGCCGGGATCGCGCCCTCGTAGAAGGCCGCTCCGCACGCGGGGCATTCGACCAGGGTCAAGGGCGCGGCGGCGGGGGCCTCGACCGTGAGCTTCCACGGCTTGGGCGCCGTTCCGGCGCATGCGGGACAGGGGAGGTGCGAGGTTCCTCCGTCCAGCCAGTCGATCGCGGTCAGGGGCCGCCTCGCAATGCCCGGCCCCCGACCGGCCACCCCGGCCGGGGGCGGCACCGGCCGTCCCCGCCTTGCCCTCATCGCGCAGGCGATGCCTCTCGCGAGACGGGGAGCGTCCTCTCCGCGGTCGCCAGGCCATCGATCACGGCCTTGAGGTTGCGCTGGGCGATGCGCGTGATGGCGGCCAGATCGTCCGCGCCCCCCGGGCGGCTCGCCGGCGCTGCGCCGACCATGCCCCCGTGCCGGCCGATCGCCGGCGGCGCCGACAGCGCGTGAGCCCTCAGAACGTCATCGGCCGTGACGGGCGCGTGGCCGTCGTCCTCGGCGTCAGTCGCAGCCCGGCCCGAATCCGGCAAGGCCGGCGCGGCGGCATGTCCGGCCCCGTCCGCGGCGTCGCCGGGACGTGCACGCTGCCCCGCGCTTCCGAGATCTGCGGCCGTCTCGTGGGAGGCGATCAGCCGCCGCCCCAGCAGGAGCACCGTGTCGATTCCATTCTCGGGCCCACCCGCGGCATCGCGGTAGACGAGGACGTAGTTCTCGGAGCGCAGGAGGAGTCGGAGGACGTCCTCCACCGAGCCGCCGCGATGCGAGAAGTGCTCGACGCGGGCGGAAGGGCCGGCCATGACCACGGCGAAGCCAGCCTGCGTTCCGATCGCCTCGATGATCTCCGAGACCGTCGTGTGCGCGGCCTCGACGGAGAGCTGGGCCGCCTCGAATCGGACGCTGATCGCGGGCGCCGGCTCGCCGGCGGCGGCGAGACAGGCCACGAGCGAAAGGAGCGAGAACCCCGTGACGGCGCCGAGGCCCCTGCCCCCCCGGCCGAGCAGCCGGCCGAGTCGCAGTCTCATCGGAGAGATCATCGCGCGAACGCCACGGGGAAGGCAACGGGTCCGTGCCGCCTCCCTCGGGGTCTCAGCCGGGCGGGGGCGCCCGAGAGGTGAGCGCGTCGCGGACGGCGGCGAGCACCTCCGCGGGACGCTCCACGTGCAAGAAGTGGCCAGCGCCCTCGATCGTCACCAGGCGGCGCCCGGCGGCCGCGAGGCGCGCCGCGTCGGCGTCAGTCACATAGCCGGAGCGGCCACCCCGCAGGCAGGTGAGATGCAAGAGCCCCTGCCCCTCGACCACGCCCCAGAGGTCCTCGGCGCTCGTCCGGGCGTGCAGGGCGGCGAGGGCGGCCCGATCGATGGCCCAGCGGTACTGCCCGTCTGCGGCCACGAGGTTCAGCATGAGCCATTCGACCACGGCGTCGTCGAGGCCGCCGGAGCGGAAGTGGCCGCGAAAGGTCTCCCGGGATCCGGAGGGTGGAGCCGCGAGCAGGAGCTCCACCACGCGCGCTGTCTCGGTGCTCAGCACCCCCGAGGGGCCGATGTCGAGGAGCACGACATTGGCGATGCGCTGCGGGGCCAGGCTCGCCGCCCGGAGCGCGACCCGCCCGCCCAGCGAGTGGCCCACGATGGGCACCGGGGCGCGAAGGCCAAGGGCGTCCGCCGTCGCGAGAACGTCGCCGGCCAGCGTCGCGAGGTCCGCACCCTTGGGTGCGACATCCGCACCCGGGGGTGCGACGTTCGCTCCTGAGGGCAGCGGAGGCGAACTCCCGTGCCCCGTCAGATCCAGCGCGATCACCGACAATCCGGGATCCCCGGCAGCGAGCCGCCGGGCCAGCCCTCCGAGGTTGCGTCCGGAGCCCAGGAACCCGTGGAGCAGGAGGACGGGCGCCGGGCCCGCGCCGTGCCGACGGTGCGAGAGGATGATCCGCGAGATCACGCGGCGGAGACCCGCACAACCAGCCGGTCCAGGAAGACGCGGCTGCCTCGGGCCTTGGCGCCGAGGTCGTTCCGGCCGACATGTGCGACGCCCGCGCGCCGCGGCGGGCCCGGAATCGCCCACTCGGTCCTGCACCGATCCAGTGGCACGCCTCAGCGCCGCCAGGGTCGGGCAGCGCGTGCCAGCGGGCCCGGCGGGGCAGACCTTGAGCCGTCGGCCCTCCGGGCGCCGAGGCACGCGTTGGGCGGGACGAGCGTGGTCGTAGATCGGGCGGGCATTCGTCTCTTCGATCCGGGCCGGGCCAGGGTAGCACGAGGCCGGCCCGCGGTCCGCCGACGCCATGGCGGAACTGCTCGCCCGCATCGAGCTCCGCCTCCCTCTCCGATCGGCGCTCGCCCTGATCTGATCCCGCCGGCACCCGGGAACGAACCCCCGGGTGCGGCGCTGAAGCGTCGATCCGGATGGATCAGGGGCTCGGAGCCTCGCCGGGGGTCGGGCTCGAGGTCGCCGTGCCCTCGGCCCCCCGGCCGTCCTCGCGGAA
>DATKEI010000175.1:0-8417 GCA_035544455.1 Binatia bacterium
CGTGGCCGAGGCCGTTGAGGCGGCTCGCGACCTCGATCATCATCGCCGGATCGCGCTCGTGGCCAAAGGTCCGGTGACCGTGATGGGCGACGACGTTCGGCTGCGACAGCTGCTCGACAACCTCCTCTCGAACATCCGGCGCCACACGCCCGACGGCACGCGCGTCCGCGTCCAGGTCGGGATCCAGGGCGACCTCGCCGTCGTGGAGGTGAGCCGACGACGGCCCCGGCATCGAGGCGGAGCACGCCGAGCGGATCTTCGAGCGCTTCTACCGGGTGGACCTGTCCCGGTCGCGCCAGCGCGGCGGCGTGGGGCTCGGCCTGTCCATCGTGGCCGCGATCGCGGAGGCCCACGGCGGACGGGCCACCTGCGAGCCGGTGATCCCCCACGGCGTGCGGGTCCACATCGAGCTGCCGCTGGCGAAGCC
This sequence comes from Binatia bacterium, assembly GCA_035544455.1. Lineage (GTDB taxonomy): Bacteria > Methylomirabilota > Methylomirabilia > Rokubacteriales > CSP1-6 > DATKEI01. Next base: position 428 of record DATKEI010000175.1, read on the forward strand.
GGTCGACGAGGCGCTGGAGCCCGCCCCGAACGGGCCCGGGGCTCGCGTCTCGCCCGTCCGGTAGACGGCCCGCCGACCCCTTGGTAGCATCGGGGTGCGCGGTGGAGCAGTCTGGTAGCTCGCTGGGCTCATAACCCAGAGGTCGCTGGTTCAAATCCAGCCCGCGCAACGAAGAAGCCCAGGCCAGAGGTGCGATCGACCTGGGCTTCTACCGTTCTCAGGACGTCTTCTTCCGGCTCTTCTCTCGGCCCTTCTCCGACTTCTCCGACCAGTGGTCGGGCGGGAGTGCGCCGGGCGCGACGAGCTGCTCGAAGACTCGCGCAGCGTCAGCTTGCATGCCGGGGAGCACGTGCTGGTAGGTCTCGATGGTGTAGCTCCGGGTGGCGTGGCCGAGCCGTTCGCTGACGACCTTTGCGGGGACGCTGGCGGAGATGAGCAGGGTGGCGTGGGTGTGGCTAGGTCGTGCAGCCGTATGACCGGCACGCCGGCGCGTCGGGCGATGCGCTCGAAGGTCTGCGAGATGGCGTGGGGGTGGATGGGCTCGCCTCTGCCGTCGGTGAACATCCACCCCGCCGTCTCGATGTCGGCGGCGACCTGCTCGGCCGCCTGCCAGCCGCGCCAGGCGGTGAGGACGCTCACCGTAGTGGGGTCGAGGTCGATGCGCCGGCGGGCGTTGCGTGTCTTGCCACGAGTCTCGTGGACCTCGTAGTCGATGGCCACCAGTCCGCGGTTGACCGAGAGGGTCGCCGCCTCCTCGTCGAGGTCCTCCCCAGCTGAGCCCGAGGAGCTCGCCTCGGCGCATGCCGGTGAACGCCGCGACCCACAGCGCCGCCGCGACCCACAGCGCCGCGAAGAACCGGTGTCCCGCGGCGGCCCGGAGGAAGGCGCGGAGCTCTTCGGCGGTCCAGGAAGATGGCTCGACCTTGGGGATCGACCGCAGGCGCAGGGGCGTGGGCCACGTTGCGGGAGATCAGCCCCGGGCGAACGGCGTCGCCGAGCGCGCCGCGGATGATCAGGTGGATCTCGGCAAGATTTGTAGCACGCCTCCGGTAGGAGCCGGCGTCCGTGAGCGAGTCAATCGGTTAGGTCATCACTCTCGGCACGCATCCTGCCGTCGAAGCCTTCCCCCTTCCGCCGAGCCGCTCAGGTAGTGATCGATGGCTCCTGAGCCAGACCTCGGCACACACGAGAGGGAGAAGGGTTGGCCCCTCCTCCCTCCGGCGTGCGAGGGATTCAGCGGTTCAGCGAGCGCAGGTCCTCCACACTCTCGGCGGGCCAGTTCAGCGTCTGCCGTCGGCGATCCCGGCCAGCTTCAGCGACCCCGGCAGCCGCCTCCGCTCGTTGAGCGCCCTAGCGTCGATGATCCCCTGAGCGAACGGGGAGGCCGCGGCCTGCGTCTCGTTCAGGGCCCGCAGGTCCTGCACCGCGACCGCCTCGGAGACGGAGGCCGGGGTGACCGAGGATGCGCCGGCGAGAGCCCGGTTGAGGCCGGCGAGAGCGTCGGTGTCCCCGGCGAGACCGCGGAGCCTATCGCCGTAGGCTCGTGTTACCGCCAGCCACTCCTTCAGGTTGAAGGAGGGAAGCGCGGGAATCGCTACCTCCGGCTGGTTCAGCGCCCTCGTCTGGGTCGCCCCGTCGACGGAGGAGACCGCGGCCGTGCGTCCCGCGGTGACTCCCTCCGAGCTCATGGTCTGCACCAGGGCCACGGTCCCCGCCCCGATCCCTGCGGCGGCGACCAGAAACAGCGCCATCCACCTCGGACCCGGGCGATACCCGACCTGGGGCTGCGTTGCGATGGTTGCCATCTCTACCTCCTTATCTCTGCGGCCGCGCCGATCGCGACCGTCCACCCGACGGTAAGGCTGAGGGGGGCGGGCGCACATCCGGCGGGATCCCTAGATGTGAGGTCGGAGGTCCTTATTCGCGTGCGGCCTCTCGCCCTTGTTCCGATTGGGCGAGAATGGCCTCATGGCCACCGAAGCCTCCCCCTTCGTCGGCAGGGTCGAGGAGCTCGATCGCCTCACTCGAGGGCTGGACGCGGCGTTCGAGGGGCGGCCGGGCATCGTCCTCATCGGAGGAGAGGCCGGGATCGGGAAGACCCGGCTGGTGCGGGAGCTCTCCGATCGAGCCCGGGAACGGGGGGCGCGAGCGATGAGCGGAGGGGGCGTGAGCCTGGCGGAGGGCACGCTCCCATACCTCCCCGTGGCGGAGGCGCTTCGGGGCCTCACCACCGAGCTCGGACGCTCGCGGCTCCAGTCGCTGCTGGCCGACCGGCCCGAGCTGGCCGCGCTCGTCCCCGACGTACCCGTCCGGGCCGCCGAGCCGGCCGGCCCGACGAGCGCCTCGTCCCGGACCCGGCTGTTCATCGAGCTTCGGGCCCTCATCGGCGAGCTCGCGGAGGAGACCCCCCTGGTCCTCGTGCTCGAGGACCTGCACTGGGCGGACGGGTCTACCCTGGACCTGATCGCCTATCTCTCCCGCGCCGTGGAGACCGAGCGACTGCTGGTGCTCGGGACGCATCGGACCGACGAGCCCGACCCGGGCCATCCACTGGGGGCGTGGCTGGCTGAATCGGGGCGGACGGAGCGAGTGGAGACGCTCCGGCTCCCGCCGTTGACGGTCGAGGAGATCGCCGACCACCTGGCCGGGCTCACCGGGGAAGCCGTGGCCGAGGACCTGGTCCGGCGGATCCACGCGCGGTCCGAGGGGAATCCCTTCTTCGTGGAGGAGCTGGCCGCGGGGAGCGGCGAGAGGATCCCCGAGTCGCTCGACGCCCTCCTGCTGGGGCGGGTGCGCACCCTCTCTGACCCCGCGCTGGAGATCCTCCGGATCGGGGCCGTGGCCGGGCGGCGCTTCGATCACGGCTTGGTGGCCGAGGTGGCGGCGGTCCCCGCGGACCGCCTGGAGCCCGCGCTCCGCGAGGCCGTCGAGCGGCGGCTCCTGGTCACGGAAGGAGACGGGTACGCGTTCCGCCACGCCCTGCTCAAGGAGGCGGTATACGGTGCGCTGCTCCCGGGAGAGCGCCAGAGGCTGCACCGGGCCTTCGCGGAGGCGCTCGGGGGAGGGGGAGGAGAGGACGCCACGCTGCTGGCCGAGGAGGCGTACCACCGTCGGGCGGCGCAGGACCCTCGCGCCCTGGAGGCCTCGGTGCGGGCGGGGTCGGCGGCCCTCGGGATCCACGCCTATCCGGAGGCTCACCGCCAGCTCGAGCGGGCCCTGGAGCTGTGGGAGGCGAACCCCGCCCCGGAGGCGGCCGCCGGCCTGGACCGCGCGGCCCTGCTGGCCCTGGCGGGAGACGCAGCCGGCCTGGCCGGCGAGTCGAGGCGCGGGATCGAGCTGCTGGAGTCCGCGCTGTCGGCCATGGATCCGCGGGCGGCGCCCGAGGCCGCGGGACGCATCCACGTCCGCCTCGGCACCCTGCATTTGGATGCGGGCGACCCTGGCGAGGCGTCCTTCGCCGCCTTCAAGCACGCGGAGGCGCTCCTTCCGCCCGAGCCGTCGGCCGCCCGAGCCCGGGCCTCGGGTGAGCTGGCCCTCGTGCTGGCGCTGTGGGACCGGAACGAGGAGGCCGCGCGGAAAGCCCGGGAGGCCCTGGAGATCGCCCGCGCCGCCGGCGCCGAGGCCGAGATGGGGCTGGCCCACATCGCCCTGGGCCTCCTCGAGGACGACCTCTCGGCGGCGCTCCCGTATCTGGAGCGGGCGCACGAGATCGCCCGGCGGACGCAGCACTTCGAGGATCTGGCCCGGGCCTACATCGTATGGCCAGCCCATTTGGCGGAGACGGGAAGGGTGACGGAGGCCACAGACCGGACCCTGGAGGGGATGGCCGCACTCGCCGCCCTCGATCCCGCCCACCCTCTGGGCGGATTCCTCGCGGGGAACGCGATGGAGTTCCTGGTGCATCTCGGCAGATGGGACGAGGCCGAGGAGATCGGTCGGGAGGCGGCGGGGGGCGGGACGAGTCCCCTGAACGAACTCCTGTTCGACAGCATGCTTGCGGACATCGCGGTCTTCCGGGGCGACCTCGCGCGAGCCCGGGAGGTGCTGGCCCGCTCCCACCCCGCTGCGGAGCGGCTGGGACAGCTGCTGTTCACCCTCCCGCTCCGATGCACCGAGGCGGAGCTGGCGCTGTGGGAGGGCGACGGCGAGCGGGCGGCGTCACTGGCGGATCAGGCCGTGCGGGAACGAGCCGGGAGGACCGTGAGCGTGTGGGCCCGAGCCGTCTGGCTGGCGCTGCGAGCACGAGCCGACGCCGCGGAGACGGTGGGGGCGGAGCGCGAGCGGCGCCTGGAGGCCCTGCGGGCCGAGGGCCGGCGACTGGTGGAGGACGCCGAGGTGGATGCCCAGGAGCTCCTCGCCGGCGGGTACCTCCTGCTGGCGAGGGGCGAGCAGTCGAGGTTGACGGGGGAGCTCGACCCCGCGCCCTGGGCGCGAGCGGCCGAGCACTGGAGGGAGCTCGACTGCCCCTACCCGAGGGCGTACGCGCGGTGGCGCCAAGCCGAGGGCCTGCTGGCCGCGAACCGGCGGTCGGAGGCGCAGGAGGCGCTGCGCGAGGGGCGCCGGATCGCCGAGGAGCTCGGCGCGGGTCCGCTCCGCGAGGGGATCGAGGCCCTGGCGCGCCGGGGCCGGCTGGAGATCTCGGAGCCGGTGGGCGCCGAGGAGCCGGCGCCGGACCCCCTGGCCGAGCTCGGCCTCACCGAGCGCGAGGCGGAGGTGCTCCGGCACGTGGCCGAGGGCCGGAGCAACCGGGAGATCGCGGAGGCCCTGTACATCAGCCCGAAGACGGCCAGCGTGCACGTCTCGAACATCCTGCGGAAGCTCGGGGTCAGGAGCCGCGTGCAGGCCGCCGGGGTCGCCCACCGCATCGGCCTCCCCCCGCCCACGGACGGAGGCCGACGTAGCGGAAGCCTGTAGGGTTCAGAAACTCCGATCAGGCCCGGACCCCCCCCAGCGCCTCGCGGCGGCGCTCCTCCTCCCGGCGCTCTTGCGCCATGAGGTCGGACAACAGCACCCGCCGGCGGGTCCCGACCTTCTGGAAGGGGATCTTCCGGTCCTCGGATCGCGTCGAAGATGGTCCCTGGCGGAGGCCGTTGATCTAGCAGGTGAGCTCACTGGTTACCGGCACGGCTTAGGGGAGAAGCGATGGTGGCCTCGGCCGGGCTGGCAACGCTGAACCCGGCGAGCAGACTCCACACCCCACCGACGTCCTCCCGCCACCCGGAATCGGATGGCGTAGCGAACCGAGCGAACGGAGTCGTCGGGCAGGTCGTCCTCGGTGACGGTCAGTTGGTGGCATCGGCTTTGTCTTCGGCTGAGAAGCTGGGCCACGTTCATCTTCAGTTGAGGCTCGATCCATCGTTTGTGCCACTCGGCCCCATTGCCAGGAGCCCGCACCGCTAGTACCCTCCGCCCGTGACCGCCTCCTCGCCACGCGGAGAGCTCGAGGAAGCGCTCCGGGCCTTCGACGAAGCCTTCCGTCGGGGGGATCTCGATGAGCTTGCCCGGCTCTTCGCTCCGGACATCCAACTCCTCGTCCATCAGCAGGAGGCGATCGAGGGCAAGGACGGTGCCGGTCGGGCCTTCGGCCAGGTGCTCGAGATGTTCGACACCTCGGACTACACGCCGCGGTACGAGGTGATCGAAGTCCATGGGGACCGGGCCTACGTCATGGGCCCGTTCGAGGAGACGCTGAGTCCGCGCAGCGGGGAGCCCGGCATCCGGGTGCACGGGCGGGTGATCCTATTCTGGGCGCGTGACGAGGAAGGATGGCGGGTCACGCGGCTCCTCACGGGCAGATCGGCCCCGGACGAGCCGATCGACCCCTCTTCTTAGGTGTAGGCGTAGGGACCACGATTTCCTACGTGGTCAGCCACGAACGTCGCGAGCGCGACCACCTGGTCCGCCAGGCCGCCCGCGCGCGGGCCGCCCTAACCGGGACGACGACATCGAAGCGGTACCCGGATGACCGGCGGTTAGTTGACGGATCCGGAGTGGCTGCCCTCCGGGCCGGTGCGGGACGCGAGGTCAGCGTCTACGGCAGTGGCCGAACGCGTCTTCGAGATCTTGGAGGCGGTGCGCTACGTCCCGGTCGGCGGTCCGAACCAGTTGGTGAGCGCGTCGGGGAGCCCCTGCTGGGTGAGCTCTCCCACCCAGCCGACATGTCCGTCGGGCCGGATCAACACGGCGGTTGGAGCAGTGACAGCGCCAAGGACCGGAAGCTCCCACGGACCAACGTACTTGGCGTCGATCATCTGAACCCGATCCACCCACGGTGTGATGTCGAAGCCGCCGGGCTCACCGAGGTTGAGCAGCACGGGCCGGGCGTCGTGCAGGAGGGTGAACACCCGCACCGGACCGTTGGCGGTCACTAAGTCGAGGTCGGGCATACGTCGCCCGAGCAGCGGGTGTCCCTCGCCGAGGTCGTAATGGATGTCCAGGCCCGACATCATGCCGGCGTACCGCTTGCGCGGCTCGTCCATGCTCAGCAGCTCGGACACCGTCTCGCGTAGGGCCTCGAGGCGCGCGTCGGCGGGGCGCATGAGGGCGACCTGCGCCATCGTGTTGCGCAGCACGCGGGCAGCGACCGGGTGACGCTCTGAGTGGTACGTATCCAGGAGACTGGGTGGCGATATCTCCTTGACCACCTGGGCCAGCTTCCACCCCAGGTTCACCGCATCCTGCACGCCGGTGTTGAGTCCTTGTCCGCCCGCGGGGGAGTGCACGTGTGCGGCGTCGCCGGCCAGCAGCACCCGCTCGTCCCGGTAGGACGCGGCCTGTCGGGTCAGGTCGGTGAACCTGGTGATCCAGGTCGGACTGTGGACCCCGTAATCGGTCCCGTAGACGGTGATGAGCGCCTCGCTGAGATCACTCAGCGTCGGTTCGGTCGAGGGGGCGGGTTGTCTTTCGGTCACCATGACTCCAACCGGTCCCTCATCCGCGAAAATGATCTCGCCGTCGCGGACCTCGTATTCCACCCTGCCGAAGGAATGGGTGCCCAGCTCGTCCTGGCGGATGCCCAATTCCGGCTCCTCGGCCACCTCGACCTCGGCAAGCAGGGCGCTCGTCGTCGGATCCCAGCCGGCGAACTCGATGCCGGCTGCTTTGCGGACCACACTGCGTCCTCCGTCGCACCCGACGAGATATGCCGCCCGCATCGGCTCACCGTCGGACAAATGTACGTCGACGCCGCTGTCGTCCTGCGTGAAGCCCGTCACGTCGCGAGCGCGATAGATCGTCACTGCCAGCTCGCCGACCCAGCCGGCCAAGATGCGCTCGATGTGTTTCTGCCACAGCCCGAGCCCGTAGGGGTGCCGGGTGGGAAAGTCGCTGATGTCCAAGCGGTTGAAGGCGAACCCTGCGACCTGGGCCACCTGCCCTTCCGCCAGGAACCGATCGGCGATGCCGCGCTGATCGAGAACCTCGATCGTGCGTGAGTGCAGACCGCCCGAGCGCGAGCCCGCGAGCTCCTGACTGGGGCGCCGCTCGACGATGGCGACGTCCACTCCCGCCAACGCCAACTCGTCCGCCAACATCAAACCCGTCGGCCCACCTCCGGCGATCACCACCGCGTGCTCGGTCACAACCACGCTCCGGGCGTACACGTCGACGACAACACACGCATCGCGCTGTCCTCCGTAAGGGTCTGGCTTGCGGCCAGCGATTATGCGGCACGCCCCGGGGCTTGCCGCAAGCCCCCCTGCGCCGTTTAATGTGGAAGTGGAGAGGCGCGGTAACGGTCTGTCCCTTCCCGCCTGGTGTCAACGCGGATTCTTGTGTCGAAAACCCGCGCAATGAGCGAGACCGCAGGTAGATGGCCTAGACGCGGCTCCAGGACCCGGGAGCCGCGTCGATTCAACAAGCCAGATGGCTACCTTCTAGGTTCATACCGCATCGCCACCGTCCCCGAGCCGAACTCCAGTCGGCTCACGAGCTTCAAGTCGATAGGCTTCGGTAGCCCCGCGAACAACGTCGGCCCGTGGCCCGCCAGCCT
>DATKEI010000176.1:0-8976 GCA_035544455.1 Binatia bacterium
GCAAGGAAGACGCCATCGAGGTGGAGGGCAAGGTGGTCGAGCCACTACCCAACGCGATGTTCCGGGTGGAGATGGAAAACGGCCACAAGGTCCTGGCCCACGTCTCGGGCCGGATGCGCATGCACCGCATCCGGATCCTGCCCGGGGACAAGGTCACGATCGAGCTGTCCCCCTACGACCTGACCCGAGGTCGGATCACCTACCGGTTCAAGTAGTCAACGCGCAGGGGCGTCGTGCCAGCAGCGCGGTCCCCAGCTTGACCCGGGCGTTTCCAAGGCCCGGGCAATCCCAAGCGTGCTGCCCCTTCCGCTGACGCGGCCGACCGGACCCTTGACCGGGCTTGCCGGCCGGCGCAGGATGACCGAGGGCTGGCGCCCCGGGGCGCACTTCGCAGGGAGGGGCCGACACATGCTCAATCTGGATGAGCACAACATCACCGACGAGGTGATCAGGCGCTGGGACGACTGCGCGGACCCCCGCTTCCGGGACCTCATGGCCAGCCTTGTCCGTCACCTGCACGACTTCGCGCGCGAGGTCAAGCTGACGGAGACGGAGTGGATGAGTGGCATCCGGTTCCTGACCGCCGTCGGCCAGAAGTGCGACGCGCTCCGTCAGGAGTTCATCCTCCTGTCGGACACGCTGGGCCTATCCCAGCTCGTGGTGGCCCAGAACCACAGCCGGCCACCAGGGGCCACGGAGCAGACGGTGTTCGGCCCGTTCTGGGTGGCGGGCGCTCCGCGCCTCCCGCACGGCGCCGACATCGCCAACGGGGCGGCGGGCGATCCGTGCCACGTGGAGTTGACCGTCGGCGACCTCCAGGGTCAACCCGTTCCCGGCGCCACCGTGGACATCTGGCACGCCGACGCCGAGGGGGGCTATGACGTGCAGGACCCGGCGTGGACGATGGCAGCCGCGAAGATGCGCGGCGTATTCGAGACCGACTCCGCCGGTCGCGTGCGCTTCTGGTCCGTGCTTCCCGCCTGCTACCCCGTGCCGACCGACGGCCCGGTAGGCGACATGCTGCGCGCCTCGAACCGGCACCCGATGCGGCCCGGGCACCTGCACGCGATGGTCCAGAAGCCTGGCTTCGACACGCTGATCACCCACGTCTTCGTCAACGGCGACCGCTACCTCGACTCCGACGCCGTGTTCGGGGTGCGCAGCTCGTGCATCGGCGACTACGTCCGGCACGAGGCCGGTATCGCACCCGACGGCACGCGCATGGATCGCCCCTTCTACACGGTCGAGAGCGCGTTCCGCCTGGCGCCGGCATAGCCGGGAACGACAGTGACTCGCGTCACACCGGGCCACTACCCGCCGCGCCCCGAGTTCGGGACAGTGGCTCCCAATGCAATGTGGATCTCGAGGGCGCATGCAGCATGCCGCGGTCAACCATGGCGCGGGCGTTGCAACGACTGGTGGCAGATCGGCGGCGGTTTGCCCCACACGCTCCCGCCGCCGTAGGCCGCTCCGGCGCTGTCGGGACCTGGCCACGCGGGTGGCCGACTGGGGACGCTCGTGCCGCCGGATGAGCGGAGCGCCCGACAAGGAGGTCAGTGATGGGGTTTCCGGTGCTTCGTAATCGGCGACGTCGATCGGGGCCGCGTGATCGCCCGTGCCGTCCGGGGACGGTCGCCTCCCGGCCGGGGCCACCGAAGCCGCCGCCGCAGCCGCCCGGCCGTCCCGTGCCCCAGCCGCCCCCGCCGCCGACGCGACTCAGCTGACGCCTGCTCGCTCTCCACGAGTGAGGGATCGACTCTAGGCGGGGCAGCGCCAGGCGGCGTCTGGGCGAGACCCGGACCCGTCGGCTCCGACGGTCAGCGGCCCGGACGGCGTCCTCGTGCCGAGGGCGCGCATGGCGGCCGTGTACCGCGTGGCCACGTCGCGCCGATCTCGCTCCCCGGCCACGGAAGCCCGGCTCGCCTCCATGATGAGACCGGCCTGCTCCGCGAGTGCCTGCCGGAAGTCGTCGTCGTGCACGTGCTCGCCGATGAGGGCGATCGCCTCCAGCAGGCGAACGATCACGGCCACCTGACCTCCGGCGGCCTGCCGGATCTGGTTGAAGGCCGCGTCGACCATCGAGCGATAGCTGAGTGGATCGGCCACCAAACGGAGATGACCGGCCTCATCACAACGGTACGGCGAGGGCACCTCGCGGCGGGCCAGGCGCGCCAGGGCCGCGGCCAGCCGGTCGATGCAGTTGATCGCGGTGTATGGGTCGTTGATACCCGGGGAGAGGGCGCGCAGCGCCACCTCGACGAGCTGGCCGACCGCGAACTCCGCATCCTGCGTCGGCGTGCGCTGGGGGCCTGTGATGAATGCGCCGGCGACCTCGCGGCGCAGGCCGTCCGTGATCCGGCCCGCCGGCCAGGCGACGGCGATGACGCCGCCTTCGATCATGAAATGGCCGGGCCGCCGCATCAGCCGGAGCGCGAGGCCATGCCGGGACGCGGTCTTCAGCAGCCGTTCGCCGTCCACCGCCTGGAGGTAGCCCGTCGCCCGGGCCGGGATGGGGGCGCCGTGCCCGTCGAAATCTGGCACCGCAGGCTGGACCGAAGCGCCGCGGGCGATCTCATCGGGAAACAGCCGGGCGACGGCTTCCTCGAGCTCGGCCGCGACGGCGGCCACCACGTTCGGCGCCTGGATGAGCCATGACACATGGTGGATGAAGTAGATGAGCACTCCGAGGCTGGCGATTCCCAGGGCGACGCCGACCGTCACGGACAGATGCGGGACGAAGGTCACCTCGTCGGTGCCGCGCACGACGCGCAGGACGAGGATGCAGAAGATGAACGTGCCGATGAAGGTGCCGAGCACCAGCTGGTTTCCGGTGTCCCGCATGAAGCTGCGCAGGAGCCGGGGCCCGAGCTGGGTCGCGGCCAGCGAGAAGGCGACGATCGTGATCGAGAAAGTCACCCCGGCGATCCCGATCATCGAGCCGGCGATGATCGACAGCACCTCGCGCGCCCCGTCGGGCCCGCCCGTGTACACCACGCCGGCCAGGAAGACGTTCGGCTCGATCACCTTCTCGTCCAGGGCGAGCGTGATGGCCGCCAGCAGGCTGGCGCCGGCCGCGAGCAGCGTGGGCAGCAGCCACATGCTGGAGCGCAGCTTCTCCCAGAGGGTCGCGAGCTTGGTGGTCATCCCTGACCCGTCTTCCCGCGCGCCGCGTGCTCTGCAGATTCACCAGCAACCTTGGTCATGGGATCCAGCTCGTCGGACGGCCGTTCGAGAGTGTCGGGGCAGACCATCGCTGCCAGCCGCCTGCGGGCACGTTCATCGCGAGTGGCCGTCCAGATAGTCAGCGGCTGTTCGGGGCCGGGCCGACGGACGGGGCGCGCAGAATGCGCGGGGCTCCCGGTATTCACGGGCAACCCCGCGCGCTCTCCTGCGTCAGTCGATCTCGCCAGCGAGACCTGGCGCCATGTGCGGTCGGGTTACTCCTGGCCTCAGGGCCCGCCTCGCCGGCCAGGAACGGTTGTCATGTAAGCCTGTCCGGCCGCAGGTTCGCGGGTACTCTGGCTGGGGATCGACACCGAGCTCGGCAGAGAATCCACCCGTCAGCGGTTCGGGTTCGCTGCGCTGATCTCGCCAAGCACCGAGTCCCGATCCCTCTCGACCGCGAGGTCGCCGAGGGACACGATTCCGACCGGACGGCCCCCATCGACCACCGGGAGCCGCCGCACCGTCTTCTCGCGCATGAGGCGGATCGCCTCGGTGACGCTGTCCTCGGCCTGAACACACACCAGCTCGCCACTGCAAATCTCCGCCGCGCTCGTCTCGGCGGGGTCGCGGCCCTCGGCGACCGCCCTGATCACGATGTCCCGATCGGTCAGGATACCCTGCACCGATCCGTCGGCCATGACGATGACGGATCCGATATCCCCGTCACGCATCGCGCGCGCCGCGCTGGTGAGCGGGGTGCTCGCCTCGATGGTCACCGGTTCCGCGGTCATGACCTCCCGCACCTTCTGGTTCTTCTTCTTTGCCATGACGAGTCCTCCTTTGGCCCGGGGGAAGCAAGGCCATGGCCAGGTCCGCCTGGCCCCGGCCCGCGGATGACTCGTGCCCTCGGGGACGCTGCCCAGCGTCCCGTGGGGGTCCTGTGGTACGACTCCTCGCCCGGATGAGCGACGAGGCCAAGGTCTGGAGCGTCGAAGGCCAACTTGCGCTTCGGGGGCCCGGGGAAGCGGGAAATCTACCGTGTAATTCCCTCTCTGCCGGGGGGCTCCCTCTGCCGGGCGGTCCATGAGCCATCGCCGCCGGGAGGCCGGGACGCGGAGCAGCTACCTGAAGGGCACCTTCCGGATATCCGCACGGTGGTCTCGGCGATGAAGCGCGATCGCTTGCGCTTCATCGCCAACTCGTCGTCGTCCGAGGTCGTCGCGCCGATCGGCTCGGGCCGATCCCGTACCGTGTAGGGAACGGATTGCGAGCTCCCTGTCCAGGCTCTTCGCCGTGTTCGAAGGGAGTGCGAGTGTCGGTGTCCAGACCCGGCGGACGGCCATGTGCGTGCGACGGCGGGCATCCGGAGGCGAAGCGTTGCCCGACCGCGGGGAACGACCGTTGCACGCGGAGGGGGGATGACAGCCCTCCGATCCATCAGGGCGTTCGCCGGCCGGCATCGCCGGTCTATGAACGCGATTCTCATCGTCGCTGTTCTCGCCCTGGGAGCGCTCGTCGCGTTGCCCGAGATCCTGCGCTTCCTGGCGGTGCGGCAGCTGGAGAGCGCCCTGGGGCGGGAGGCGTCGATCGGAGACATCGATTTCAACCCGTTCACGGGTTGGATTCACGTCACCGACCTCTCGGTGAGATCCTCGACCACCGCGGAGCCGCTGGTCCGGGTCGATCGGATCGATGGCAATCTCCGCGTCCTGCGGCTGTTCACCGGACGCGTCGTCTTCCAGGAGGCGACGATCACCCGTCCCGAGCTCCGGATCATCCGCACCGGCCCCGCGGAGTTCAACGTGTCAGACCTCGCCAGAGCGGATGCCTCGCCGGAACCTGGCCGCCCGGGTCTCTTCCTGGGGTTCGAGCGGTTGACCATCGCGGACGGCAAGCTGGGGCTCGAAGATCGAGTCCTCCAACCGGCGCGGCAGTGGGTTGCAGACGAGATCTCGCTGGAGCTCCAGGATGTGGCGACTCGCCCCGTGGAGGCACAGGGTCAGGGGCGGCTCGCCTTCAGCCTCGCCGGCGGTACGGTGACGCTGACGGCCCAGCCGCTCAGCCTCGCTCCGCTCGAGACGCAGTCGGTCCTTCGGATTCGCGACGTGCCGCTGACACCCTTCCTGCCCTTCGCTCCCCCGGGCGCGTTCCGGGTGGCCGAAGGCCAGCTCGATGCCACGCTGACCGTGCGGTATGGCGCCGAGGGGGGCCTTCGGGCCGAGATCGAGTCCGCCATTGCCGGCCTGCAGGTGTTTCGCGCGGGACAGGAGCGGGCCTTCGCAACCATTCCCGAACTCGAGATCACCGCACGCGATCTCGTCCTGGGCTCCGGTCGCGTGAAAGCCGAGCGCGTCGCCGTTCGCGCGGCACCGACCATTCACGATGCCAGCGTCGCGCCGGCCCAGCAGTTCGACGCCACCACCTTGCAGGTGATCTTCTCGGACGTGACGTGGCCCGGCCCGGCGACCGTCGGCGTCAATCTGACCGCGGCGATAGCGGGAGGTGGCCAGATCGCAGGGGACGGCGAGATCGCCCTCGGGCCGTTCCGGGCGCACCTCGACGCGACTCTCACAGACGTGGACGTGACGCGTGCCCGGCCCTACATCCCGCCGGGCACCCCGATGCAGCTCCTGGCGGGAACTCTTGCGGCCACCCTGCGCGTCGAGGCCGATGCCGGCGGGCGGCTCGCGGTGTCGGGGCAGGGAGCCGTTCACGAGCTCGAGATCGGCCGCCCGTCGCAATCCGCGGTGTTCCTGAGGGCTCCGGTGGTCGCGGTCGCGCTCGAGGACGCGGGACGCTCGGCTGACGGCGAGCTTGTCGCCAGGCGCGTGGAGCTTGCCGGCGATCCCGTCGTTGTCGATGCCGGCGCCGGGCCTTCCCGCCGCCCTGATCTCCCTCCTCAGCGCTTCGATCTCAAGGATATCTGGATCCGCCTCGAGGACGTGCGCGGCGAAGAGCCATTTCGCGCCAGCGCGGCCGGGCGCTGGCCCGGCCATGGCCGGCTCGCGGGCAGTGGTCAGGTGGACCTGGCTCGTCGATCGCTCGACGCTCGTGTCTCGCTGAACCGCCTCGACCTCGAACCGGTCCGCCGCTACCTCCCCGCCGACGTCCCCGTCGCGGTGAGCAAAGGCAGGCTGACCGCGGCCATCCAGCTGAAGGGCCCCGTGGATGATCTGCGCATCGATGGCGACGCGCTCGCGGAGCAACTGACCCTGCGTCGCCCCGGGGCGGAGCCGTTGCTGACCGCTGGCGGGATCATGCTGAGCGCCGCCGCTCTGAGGCCGGCAGCCCTCACCGCCCAGCGGCTCGATGTGCTCGGCCGGGCCACCGAGGCGCGCCCGGATCGGGACGGCGGGTTCGTCGTCCAGGTTCCCCTGATCACAGCGCGGGTGGAGTCCCTGCAGGCCGGGGAGGGAACGGCGGACGCGCGCCGGATCGAGGTGGAGGCAGAGGCGCCCACCGTGATCGACCGGAGTGTGTCGCCCCCCCGCGAGGTCAGCCTGGAACACCTGCAGATGGCCGTGGACGACGCGAGCTGGCCGGGCGCCGAACCCGCCACCCTCCGGCTGGAGGCTGCGCTTGCCCGGGGGGGCGCTGTCACGGTCGAGGGTGCCGTCCGCGTGGCTGCCCGCGAGGCCGACCTGCGCGTGCAGGCGAGCGACGTGCCCCTCGAGGTCTCGCGGCACTACCTGCCCATCGCGGCCCCGGTTGCCGGTCGCCTGAACGCCGACATCCAGGTCAGGGCGGCGGCCGATAACCGACCCGAGGTAGCTGTCGAGGGCTACGCCCGCCTGGCCGGCCTGGAGATCGGGCCACGCGACGATCCACCCGTTGCCGTGGGCACGGTGGAGCTGACCGGACTCGACGTGCGCTGGCCGGACCGCATCCGGGTCGAGCTGATCCGGATCGGCAGTCCGCGGATACGCATCGAACGTGACGCAGACGGCGGCTTCCCCCTCCGACGCGTTCTGCCCGGGGGCCCGCGGGCCGGCGCGCCGGCGAGCCCGGACCGCCCGGCGTGGCCCGGATCGGTGGCCTCGGCCAAAGGCGAGGACAACGGACACCCGGCCATCCTGGTCGCGCGGCTGGAGGTCGCAGACGGCCAGGCGCGCTTCGTCGACCACAGCACGGCGCCGTTCTATTCGGAGGAGCTGTCTGACCTGGCCGCGATCATCGAGGATCTCGACACCAGCAGCGACGCGCCCGCGCGCATCCAGCTGCAAGCGACGCTCGGAGCCGGCGCCGCCATCGACGTCCGGGGCGATCTGGGGCTGTTCGGTGAGGAGCTCCTCGTCGACGTGGCCGGCGACGTGAGGAAGTTCGCGGTGCCCCGCATGAACCCCTACGTCCAGCGCCTTGTCGACTGGATCGCCCTGAGCGGCCAGCTGACCACCCGGGTGCACTACCGGATCACTGGCGACCGCCTGGAGGCCACCAACGACGTCGTCGTCGAGCGCCTGAACGTCGAGCGGGCCGGCACCGACAGCACCGTGGAGCGACGGCTCGGCGTGCCCCTCGGGCTGGCGGTGGCCCTGCTGAAGAACTCACGGGGGGAGATCCACCTGTCGGTGCCGCTCAGGGGACGCCTCGACTCGCCGCAGTGGAGCTTCGGGGACGCCCTGCGGCTGGCGCTCCGGAACGTGGTCGTGAAGGCGATCAGCGCCCCGCTCCGCGTCATCGGTTCCGTCCTTCACAAGGGCGACAGGATCGAGGAGATCCAGATCGAGCCCGTCCGGTTCGCGCCCGGCAGCTCGGCCGTCACGGCCGAGATCGAGCGCCGGCTCCAGAGGGTGGCCGACTTCCTCCGGGCTTCGCCGTTCGTGCGTCTGGAGCTCGAGGCGTTTGTCAGTCCCGCCGACGTGGCGAGCCTCGAGCGCCACGCGGTGCTGGAGCGCGCCCGCCAGCTCGCGCGAGAGGAGGGGCTGGAGGACCTGGCCGAGGTCCTCCGCGCACTCCATCGCCAGCGTTTTCCCGATGCGGAGGTGCCCGAGGACACGGCTCAGACCATCGCGGCCCTCGCGAAGGCGGAGCCCGAGCCGGACGCGCAGGCCGAGGACCTCGCGGCGCGCCGGATCGCCGCAGCGCGCAAGGCCCTGGTCGAGCGGGCGGGCATCCCGTCGGACCGGCTGGTGGCGGCGGGCGTGGCGCGCCCGACCTCCGCGCCGGGTCCGGGTCGCATCGAATTCGCGCTGCGTCCCGCAGACGAGCCCGCCGCGACAGCTCCCTCGGGCCCGGGCTCCTCCGGGAGGGCGAGGCGCCACTGACATGCGTTCGCGGGACAGGGCGGCCCGTCTGTCAGCGCTGCATCCGCCGGGGCCATGATCGCGGAGCGGAGCGCCCGGGCGCCGCGCGCACCGGCGCCTCGTGCGCCTGGCGCATGATCGAGCATTGCCACCGGAAAGCGGGCGGGGCCCGCACGTCCGCGCCGCGCTTGGTGCTGCATCGAGAGCCGACACCGCCGCCGGCATACGAGAGGAAGACGGCGTTCATGGTGGGGAGGACGATGTGCCACCCGTGTCAAAGGAGCACCACGGGATCGGTGGCGAAGACGGGCGCGGCGGCTGGTACACTCCTGCCATCCATGACGCGTGCGTTCGTCATGCATCTCGGCACTCACCGCCGCCCGCTTCGGCTCGTCGGCCGGCGTGTCCCGCGACACGCTGGTGGCGCCGCAGTCAGCCCGCCGCGATGACGGACCTGACGTACCGGTCGCCGAAGACCGAGGTGCGCGACAGCGCGATCCACGGCAAGGGCCTGTTCGCCCGGCAGGCGATCGCCCGGGGTGAGATCGTCGCCGTCAAGGGCGGCCAC
>DATKEI010000177.1:0-16862 GCA_035544455.1 Binatia bacterium
CCGCGACGGCTACGTCAGAAGTGGTGCGCCCAAGAGGAATCGAACCTCTGACCTTCGGATTCGTAGTCCGACGCTCTATCCAACTGAGCTATGGGCGCATGGCGGAGAGGCCGGGATTCGAACCCGGGACAGAGGTTTTGCCCCTGTAACCGCTTAGCAGGCGGCTGCCTTCGGCCGACTCGGCCACCTCTCCAGTTGCCTTCCCTTCCGTCCCGGGAAAGCCCACCGAGTATATGTCAGGTCGCCGCCGGGGACCAGCCGGGGCAACGGGCATGGGCGTGGCGGAGGGGGAGGGATTCGAACCCCCGATCCCTTGCGGGATTCCGGTTTTCAAGACCGGCGCCTTCAACCGCTCGGCCACCCCTCCGCAGGTGACCCATCTGGATTCTAGCCAACGGGCGGAGCGTTGAACAGGTGGCGAACCACCACTGCCTCGCCCGGATTCCGGAATCACCCCTTCAGGAGCTCTGGCCCTCTCGCGGCGGCTGGCACAGGAGGAGCAGGATCACCGCGACCACGCTGATCGCGGCCCCGAGCGCAAACGCCGGCCGGTACGATCCGAAGACGTCCTGGAGCAGGCCGGCGGCCACGGGCCCGATCGCCGTTGCCGAGCCGGCGATGGCGAAGAGGACCCCGACCAGGGAGCCCGCCTGGGCGCGACCGAAGAAGTCGATCGTCATGGCACTGAACAGCGTCGACACCGACCCGTAGGCCCAGCCGAACACGAAGGCCGCGGCGGACAGGCCGGAGGCCGAGGCCACCAGGCCGAAGGCGGCGAGGGACAGCGCCTGGACCGCCATGCCGGCCGCGACCACCGGCTTTCGCCCGACGCGGTCGGACAGCACGGCCATCACCGGCCGGCCGAGCAGCGCCCCCGCGCCGATCGCCGCCACCACCGAGGCTCCCGTCATCGCCGACAGCCCGAGGTCCTGACAGTGGCGGACCATGTGGACGATGGGCACGAAGACCGGGACCCAGGCGGCGCCGAACGCGGCGGCGAGCGTCCAGAACGACCGGGTCCGCATGGCGCGCCGGAGAGTCCAGGACGGCTCGGGGGCGGCCAGCGGCGCGGGCGGGCGCGGGTCGTCGTCGGGATGCTGGCCCCCGGCCTCGGGATCGCGGCGCATGACCACGGCCACCAGGGACAGGACGACCAGCACGGTGCCGCCGAACGCGAGGTAGGCGCCCCGCCAGCCGAGGCGCGTCACGAGCACCTGGGCGAGGAGCGGGCCCACGAGCACGGCCATGCTCTGGCCGCACGCGGCGATGCCGACGGCGAGGCCCCGCCGGCGCACGAACCATCGGGTCACGGTGGCGCTCGACGGGACGTACGCGGTGCCCATGCCGAGCGCCGCGACGAGGCCGTAGATCAGATACGGCTGCCACAGGCGCGTCACCAGGGCCATCGAGGCGAGGGCGCCGCCGAGCAGGAGAGCGCCGACCGCGATCACCGGCCGCGGGCCCCAGCGGTCCGTGAGCCGGCCGGCCGGAAAGGCGGCCAGGCAATAGACCAGGGTGTACAGCGAGAAGGCTCCGGCGAGCTCGGCGCGGCGCCACCCGAACTCATCGAGGAGGGCGGCGAAGAACACGCCGAACGCGTACTGAGCCCCGTACGCGACCAGGAACACCGTGAAGGCGCCCCCGACGATCACCCACCCGTAGAAGATGCCCCGGTGATGCGGGGACGCCGGGCACGCGCCGGGGGGCGGGGTCGGCGGCCCCGGACCGAGCGAGCGCCCGGCTACGGCTCTCCTCCGATGTCGCCCTCGTCGAGCACGGCCAGGAGGTACCGGCCATAGCTGTTGTGCTTCATGGCCTCGGCGATGCGGCGCAGGTCCGCGGCGCCGATCCAGCCCAGGCGGTAGGCGATCTCCTCGAGGCAGGCCACCATGAGCCCCTGCCGCTCCTCGATGGCCTGGATGAAGTTCGACGCCTGGAGCAGCGCGTCGTACGTCCCGGTGTCGAGCCAGGCGATGCCGCGGCCCAGGCGCTCCACCTGCAGCTCCCCCCACTCGAGATACACGCGGTTCACGTCGGTGATCTCGAGCTCCCCCCGGGCCGATGGCGTGAGGCTGGCCGCGATGTCCACGACCCGGTTGTCGTAGAAGTACAGTCCCGTCACCGCGTAGGGCGACCGGGGCCGCGCCGGCTTCTCCTCGATGGACAGCGCGCGCCCGGCCGCATCGAAATCGACCACGCCATAGCGCGAGGCATCACTCACCCGGTAGGCGAAGACGGTCGCGCCCGAGCGCCGCGCCGCCGCCGTCTGCAGGAGCCGCGGGAGGGTGTGGCCGTAGAACACATTGTCTCCGAGGGCGAGGGCGACGCCCCCGCCGCCAATGAAGTCCCGCCCGATCAGGAACGCCTGGGCCAGGCCCTCGGGCCGCGGCTGCACCGCGTAGCCGATCCGGAGGCCGAGGTCGCGCCCGTCGCCGAGCAGGCGCTGGAAGGCGGAGGCGTCCTCGGGCGTGGTGATGACCAGGATGTCCCGGACCCCCGCCAGCATCAGCGTGGACAGCGGGTGGTACACCATCGGCTTGTTGTAGATGGGCACGAGCTGCTTGCTGATCCCGCGCGTCACGGGAAAGAGCCGCGTGCCCGAGCCGCCGGCGAGGATGATCCCCTTCACGCCGCGATCCGCCATCAGCGCGGGGTCGAGCTCCGCAGGCCCAGGCGCTCGCGCCCGTACCGGCCGCTCACCGCCTCGCACCAGTCGCGCCGGTCGAGATACCAGCGCACCGTCTTCGTGACCCCGCGGTCGAAGTCGTGCTCCGCCGTCCAGCCGAGCTCCCGGCGGATCTTGGCCGCGTCGATGGCGTAGCGCCGGTCGTGACCGGGGCGGTCGGCGACGAACGTCTTGAGGCCTGCGTAGCCCCGCTCGCCGACGGCCGGGTTGCTGGCCGCGGGCGCGAGCGCCTCGAGGACGGCGCACAGGCGATCCACGATCTCTAGGTTGGTCCGCTCGTTGCCCCCGCCGATGTTGTACTTCTCCCCGGGCTGACCCCGCAGCAGGGCGAGCAGGATGCCGGCACAGTGGTCCTCGACGTAGAGCCAGTCGCGCACGTTGCCGCCATCGCCGTAGATGGGCAGGGGCCGCCCGTCGATCGCGTTCAGGATCATGAGAGGGATGAGCTTCTCCGGGAACTGGTAGGGGCCGTAGTTATTGGAGCAGTTCGTGATGATCGCGGCCAGGCCGTACGTCTCGTGGTACGCGCGCACGATGTGGTCGGCTCCCGCCTTGGACGCGGCATACGGGGACCTGGGCGCATACGCCGTGGTCTCCGCAAAGGCGCCCTTGGGACCGAGCGAGCCGTAGACCTCATCCGTCGAGACGTGCAGGAATCGGAAGGCGCGGCGACCCGCCGGATCAAGGCCGGTCACGTACTGCCGGGACACCTCGAGAAGCTCGAACGTCCCCACGACGTTGGTCTGGACGAAGGCCCGGGGGTCGTCGATGGACCGATCGACGTGGGTTTCCGCCGCGAAGTTCACGACGGCGGTGGGGCGATGGGCGCGGAACGCGGCCGCCACCGCCGCCCGGTCGGTGATGTCCGCGCGGATGAAGGCGAACCGGGGATCACCGGAGACCTCCTTGAGGCTCTCGAGGCTGCCGGCGTACGTCAGGCTGTCGAGCACGGCGACCCGCGCCGCGGTGCGCTGAAGGGCCAGGCGGACGAAGTTGGACCCGATGAACCCGGCGCCGCCGGTGACGAGCACACTGTCCATCCCCTGCCCCTCCGTGTCCGTGCCCTCCCGGAGCCGCGCGCCGGTCGGGCGCCGGTCGGGCGCCGCGCCGACATCCGTCACTCGAACAGGTCGGCCCGGGCCAGCGGGATCCCGACGCGGTCCTTGCCGGACAGGATGGGGTCGCCGTCGAGGGGCCACTCGATCCCGATGGCGGGATCGTTCCATGCGATGCAGCGCTCATGCTGGGGCGCGTAGTAGTCGGTCGTCTTGTACAGGAACTCGGCGGCGTCCGACAGGACCAGGAATCCGTGGGCGAATCCCACCGGCACCCACAGCATGCGGCGGTTCGCGGCGGACAGCCGCACGCCGACCCAGCGGCCGAAGGTCGCCGAGAGCCGGCGCACGTCCACGGCGACGTCGAAGACCTCGCCCACCACCACCCGCACGAGCTTGCCCTGGGGCTGGACGATCTGGTAGTGCAGGCCCCGCAGCACGTTCCGGGCCGACCGGGAATGATTGTCCTGGACGAAGGGCGTGATGATGCCCGCGCGCTCGGCCATCGTGCGCTGGTTGTAGCTTTCCAGGAAGAACCCCCGGTCGTCGCCCAGGACCTTCGGCTCGAGGATCAGCACGTCCGGGATGGCCGTCGGCACGATCTGCACGCCGCTCACCGGTGCTCGCGCCGGGCCATTCACGCCTCCTCGCGCAGGATCGCGCGCAGGGTCTGGCCGCGGTACTCGGAGCGCAGCCGGCCCCGGCCCTGGAGGACCGGCACGACCAGCGAGACGAACTCCTCGATCGCTCCCGGCGAGTAGGCCATGGTCAGCATGAACCCGTCGCCCCCGGCCTGCTCGAAGTACGCCTCGAGTCCAGCTTCCCGCGCTCGCACACCCGGGCGATGTGCTGGTACAGCTCGGGCCGCCGCCAGTCGAGGGTGCGATCGGTGCGCGGGTGCCGCCACATGGCGATGCTGTGGTAGGTGGGACTGTGCATCAGGTACTGCGCGAAATGCATCGTCCTCGGCATGCGCGGCGCTCCCGACCCGGCCGATACTGCCCGCGGATCCGACCCGCGTCAAGGCACCTGCCCCGGCGCAGCCGGGGGTGCGTCAGGCGAGCACCATCTGGGTCTGGATGGTGAGGGAGACCAGGCGGCCGCTGGCGTCGGTCACGCGCGTCTGCCACACCATCGTGCGCTTCCCGCGGTGCACGGGCGTGCACTCCGCCCGGACCGTGCCGGCGCGAGCCGCCGCCAGGAAGTTGGTCTTGGACTCGATCGTGGTGGTGGCGGCCCCGGCGGGGAGGTTCAGGATCGTGGCCGTCGCGCCCACCGTGTCGGCGAACGCCATCAGGGTCCCCCCGTGGAGCGAGCCGCCCACGGTGGTCAGCTCGGGGCGGTACGCGAGCTCGGCAACCACGCGCTCTGAGGTCGTTTCCAGGAACCGGATCCCCATGAGCTCGGCGAGCGTTCCGGCAAAGCGCTCGTTGACCGTGGCGGGGTCGATGGCCATCCAGACTCCTCCTCCGGGCCAGGCACTCGGCCCAGCCGATGATGCGGCGGCGCCAGGACCGGCCCCGAGGCGCGCGGCGCCTCACCGAGGGCTGACACGGGGACGGCGGCGGGTGGCGCGCGGACCGGCGCCCGGTCCGTGGGCCGGGGTCAGGTGCGAGCAGTGAGGCGGTCGAGACCGCCCAGGTACGGTCGCAGCGCGGCGGGAACAGCGACGGATCCGTCCTCCTCCTGGTAGTTCTCCAGGACAGCGACCAGCGTGCGGCCCACGGCGAGGCCCGATCCGTTCAGGGTGTGGCAGAACTCCACCCGGCCGCCGGCCGCGGGCCGGAACTTGATCCCGAGCCGGCGCGCCTGGAAGGCCTCGCAGTTCGAGCACGAGGAGATCTCCCGGTACTTCGCCTGGCCGGGCAGCCACACCTCGATATCGTATGTCTTCGCCGACTGAAAGCTCATGTCGCCGCTCGCCAGCGTCATCACCCGGTAGGGCAGCTCCAGGCGCTGCAGCACCGCCTCGGCGGCGCGCACGAGGGAATCGAGCTCGTCGTACGACTGCTCCGGGGTGGTCACCTTGACCATCTCCACCTTGTCGAACTGGTGCTGGCGGATCATGCCCTTCATGTCCTGGCCGTAGGTGCCGGCCTCGCGCCGGTAGCACGGCGTGAGGGCGCAGTAGCGGAGCGGCAGCCGGGCCTCGGGCAGGATCTCGCCGCCGTGGAGCGCGGTCAGCGGCACCTCCGCGGTGGGGATCAGGTAGAGCGTGCGGTGCTCGTCGGGCTCGACCACCTTGAACAGGGAGTCCTCGAACTTCGGGAGCAACCCGAGCCCCGTCATGGTCTCGGCGTTGACGAGGTGGGGCACCCAGACCTCGGTGAAGTCGTGCTCGCGGGTGTGCAGGTCGACCATGAACTGACCGAGCGCCCGCTCCAGGCGCGCCGCCGCCGCCCACATCACCGCGAAGCGGGCCTTGGCGAGCTTGCTCGCGCGCTCGAAGTCCAGGAGGCCCAGGGCCTCGCCGATCTCGAAGTGCTCGCGAGGCGCGAAGGCGAAGTGCCGCCGCTCCCCCCACTCGCGCACCTGGACGTTGTCGTCCGCGGAGGCCCCGATGGGCACGCTGGGGTGAGGCAGGTTCGGGATCTGCAGGAGCAGGGCTGTCATGCGCTCGTCGGTCTCGCGCTCCCGGGCATCGAGGGCCTTGATACGATCCGCGACCTCCCGCATGCGGGCCATCTCGGCGGAGGCGTCGTCCCCCCGGCGCCGTGCCTGGCCGATGGCCTCGGAGGCGCGATTCCGCACCGCCTTGAGGCTCTCCACCTCGGTCAGGAGGCGCCGCCGCCCCTCGTCGGCCTCGACGACGGCCCGCACCTGCTCCGCGCCCCCGCGCGTCGCGAGCGCCCGCGCCACCGCTTCCGGGTCTTCGCGTATGGCGCGGATGTCGATCACGGCGACCGCTCTAC
This sequence comes from Binatia bacterium, assembly GCA_035544455.1. Classification (GTDB taxonomy): domain Bacteria; phylum Methylomirabilota; class Methylomirabilia; order Rokubacteriales; family CSP1-6; genus DATKEI01. The sequence goes on from DATKEI010000177.1 coordinate 6,654, forward strand.
GCGGGGTCGGGGGGGGCCTGCTCGGCGCCGACCCGCGCGATGCTCCCGGCCTGGTCGTCGGCGTCCAGGCCGATGATGCGGACGCCCATGGTGTTGCGGCCCTGCGCGCTGACGTCGGCGGCATGCACGCGGATGATCTTGCCCTTGGTGGTCACCACCAGCACGTCGTCGCCCTCGCGCAGCTGCAGCATCCCCACCACGCTGCCGTTGCGGCCGCCGGTCCTGATATCGATGATCCCCTTGCCGGCGCGGCCCTGGAGCCGGTACTCCGCGAGCGGCGTGCGCTTGCCGTACCCGCGAGCGGTCACGGTGAGCACCATCGCCCCGTCCTGCACGACCTCGGCCGCGATGACCTGGTCGCCGTCCTCCACGTCGATGCCGCGCACGCCGGCCGCGCTCCGGCCCATCGGCCGCACTTCTTCCTCGGAGAAGCGGATGATCATCCCCGCCTTGGTCGAGAGGAGCACCTCGCGCTGGCCGTCGGTCCGCCGGGCCGCCATGACCTCGTCGCCGCCCTCGAGAGTGATGGCGAGGATGCCTCCCGCCCGCGGATGGGAGAAGGCGCTCAGCTCGGTCTTCTTGACCTTTCCCTGCTGGGACGCGAGGAAGATGTAGCCGCCGGCGTCGAAGTCGCGCACGGGCACGCAGGCGGCGACGCGCTCACCCTCGGCGAGCGCGAGCAGGTTCACCATGGCCTTGCCCTTGGCCTGGCGGCCCCCCTCGGGGATCTCATGCACCTTCAGCCAGTGCAGCTTGCCCTTGCTGGTGAAGAACAGAAGCGAGGCATGGGTCGAGGCGACGAACATGTCCTCGACGATGTCCTCCTCCTTCGTCTCCATGCCCGTCACACCCTTGCCGCCCCGCTTCTGGCTCCGGTACGCCTCGATGTGCGTCCGCTTGATGTAGCCGGAGCGGGTGATGGTCACCACCATGTCCTCGTCGGCCAGGAGATCCTCGATGGTGAGATCGGCCGTCTCGGTGAGGATCTCGGTGCGGCGAGCGTCCCCGAACTCCTCCTTGAGAGCAACCAGTTCCGCCTTGATGATTCCGAGCAGCCGCGGCTCGGAGGCGAGGATGCCCTTGAGGTCGATGATGAGGGCCAGGGTTTGCTCGTGCTCCTCGACGATCTTGTGGCGCTCGAGCTGGGTGAGGCGCTGCAGGCGCATATCCAGGATGGCGCGCGCCTGGATCTCGGTGAGGGTGAGGCGGCTCATGAGGGCGTCCCGGGCCGCCTCCGGGCTCTCCGCCTGGCGGATGAGACGGATGACCAGATCGAGCTGGTCCACCGCCTTCCGCAGACCCTCCAGGATGTGCGCCTTCTCCTCGGCCCGGGCCAGGTCGTACTGCGTGCGCCGCGTCACGACCTCGCGCCGGAACTGGATGAACTCCTGGAGCATCTGCTTGAGGGTGACCACCTGGGGCCGGCGCCCGACGAGGGCCAGCATGATGACCCCGAACGTCGTCTGCATCTGGGTGTGCTTGTAGAGCTGATTGATCAGGATCTGCGGCATCTCGCCCCGCGAGAGCTCGAGCACGATCCGGATGCCCTCGCGACTCGACTCATCGCGCCGCTCCGAGATGCCCTCGATCTTCCGGTCGCGGATCAGCTCGCCGATCTTCTCCATCAGCGTGGCCTTGTTCACCTGGTACGGTAGCTCGGTGACGATGATCGCCTCGCGCCCGCCCCGCAGCTTCTCGACGTGGGCCTTGGCCCGCAGGGTCATCACCCCGCGCCCGGTCGTATACGCCTCGCGGATGCCCGTCCGCCCGTAGATGTAGCCGGCGGTCGGGAAATCGGGGCCCGGAATCAGCTTCATGAGGTCGGCGATCTCGACGTCGGGGCGGTCGATGAGGGCGATGAGGCCGTCCACGACCTCGGCGAGGTTGTGGGGCGGGATATTGGTGGCCATGCCCACCGCGATGCCCGACGAGCCGTTGACGAGGAGGTTGGGCACCCGGGTGGGGAGGACGGTCGGCTCTTCGAGCGACTCGTCGAAGTTGGCGACGAAGTCGACCGTGTCCTTGTCGATGTCGGCGAGGAGCTCGTGCGCGATCCTGGCCAGCCGCGCCTCGGTGTACCGCATGGCCGCGGGCGGATCACCGTCGATGGACCCGAAGTTCCCCTGCCCGTCGACCAGCGGGTAGCGGAGGGAGAACTCCTGCACCATCCGCACCAGGGCCTCGTACACCGGGGCATCGCCGTGCGGATGATACTTGCCGAGCACCTCGCCCACCACCCGCGCCGACTTCTTGTACGGGCGGTTGAAGACGAGTCCCAGCTCCTGCATGGCAAAGAGGACGCGCCGGTGCACGGGCTTGAGGCCATCGCGCACGTCGGGCAGCGCCCGCCCGACGATGACGGACATGGCGTAGTCGAGGTACGACTTGCGCATCTCCTCTTCGATCGGGACCGGGGTCTGGCGCTCGGGAGACATGAGGGAGTCCTTGGCCGCGGTGGTTCGGTCAGATGTCGAGGTTGACCACGTACTGGGCGTTGCGCTCGATGAACTCCCGCCGCGGTTCCACGGCGTCGCCCATCAGCACCGTGAACATCTCGTCGGCCCCCACCGCGTCTTCCATGGTGACCTTGAGCAGGGTGCGCGTCTCCGGGTTCATGGTGGTCTCCCAGAGCTGCTCGGGGTTCATCTCGCCGAGGCCCTTGTAGCGCTGCAGGGTCGCCCCCTCCTTGGCGAGGGCCATGACCACGCGCACCAGCTCGTCGAGGGAGCGCACCGACGTCTCCTTGCCGCCGTCCGTCAGGACGCAGGGGCCCCGGTGCAGCGGGGCGATCTTCTCGAGGCCCTCCAGGAGCTGCGCGTAGTCGGGGGACTTCAGCAGGTCGACACTGAAGGCCGTGCCGAAGGTCGACGTGCTGAGCGGCCCGGCGAGGTGGACGACGGTGCCATCGCCGTTCTCCCCGCTCTGCACGCGCGCCGTCCAGCCCGGGACCCCGCCCGCGACCGCCTTCACCGCCTCCGCGATCTCCGCGTCGCCCAGGCCGCGTCTGGTCGCCCGGAACCGCTCGCGCAGCAAGGCGTCCAGCACGGGGGCCGGAACGCCGCGCCGCGCGAACTTCCCGAAGAGCGCGCGGAACTCCAGCACCTGCCGGAGGGTCTCCAGCAGGGCGGCCTCGCGCAGGGGCGCCGCCTTGCCCGGGACCTTGAGGCTCGCCTTCTCCACCCAGTGCGCGAGGAGGAACTCCTCCATCTCGCGCTCGCTCATGAGGTAGCGCTCGGCGCGCCCCTTCTTGACCTTGAACAGGGGGGGCTGGGCGATGAACAGGTTGCCGGCCTCGATCACTCCCACCATGTGGCGAAAGAAGAACGTGAGCAGCAGCGTGCGGATGTGGGCCCCGTCCACGTCGGCGTCCGTCATCAGGATCACCTTGTGGTAGCGGAGCTTGGCGACATCGAACTCCTCCGGGCCAATGCCCGTGCCCAGCGCGGAGATGAGCAGCCGGATCTCCTGGTGCGACAGCACCTTGTCGTAGCGCGCCTTCTCGGCGTTGATGATCTTGCCGCGGAGCGGCAGCACGGCCTGGGTCTTGCGGTCGCGCCCCTGCTTGGCGGAGCCACCAGCGGAGTCGCCCTCCACGACGAAGAGCTCGCGATACCGCGGGTCGCGCTCGGAGCAGTCCGCGAGCTTGGCGGCGAGGCCCTCGTCGTCGCGCCCGCCCTTGCGCGTGAGTTCGCGCGCCTTGCGCGCCGCCTCGCGCCCCTGGGCGGCGCGGACGCACTTGTCGGCGATCTTCCGCGCCGTGGTCGGATCCTCCTCGAAGACCTCGGCCAGGCGGTCGTTGACGATCTGCTGCACCAGCCCCTTCACGTCGGAATTGCCGAGCTTGGCCTTGGTCTGGCCCTCGAACTGCGGGTCGGGGATGCGGACCGACACGACCGCGGTCAATCCCTCGCGCACGTCCTCGCCGCTGACGGTGCCCTTGAACCCCTTGAGGAAGTTGTTGGCCTGCGCGTAGCTCGAGATGGTCCCGGTGAGGGCGGCGCGAAACCCCGTGAGGTGCGTTCCCCCCTCGCGCGTGTTGATGTTGTTGGCGAAGGAGAACACGTTCTCCTGGTATCCGTCGTTGTACTGCAGCGCCACCTCCACCTCGATCTGGTCTCGCTTGCCCTCGAAGAACAGCACCTTCGGGTGGATCGGCGTCTTGTTCTGGTTGAGGTGCCTGACGAACTCGACAATCCCGCCCCTGTACAGGAAGGTGTGGCTGCGCTCGTCCCGCTCGTCCTCGATAACGATCTTGAGGCCCTTGTTGAGGAAGGCCATCTCGCGGAGCCGGTTCGACAGGGTGTCGAAGGAAAAGACCGTCTCCTCGAAGATCTTGACGTCGGGCTTGAACCGGATGATGGTGCCATGCTTCGCGGTCTTGTCCCCGGACGCCAGCTCCCCCTGGGGGACCCCGTACTCGTACCGCTGGGTCCACACCCGTCCGTCCCGCCGGATCTCCAGCTCCAGCCATTCGCTCAGGGCGTTCACCACCGAGACGCCCACCCCGTGGAGCCCTCCCGACACCTTGTAGGCGGAGTGCTCGAACTTGCCGCCCGCATGGAGGACGGTCAGAACGACCTCGGCCGCCGGCCGCCCGCTCTCCTGGTGGATGTCCACGGGAATGCCCCGCCCGTTGTCGCCGACCGAGCAGGACCCGTCGGAATGGAGAATGACCTTGATGCTGTCGCAGTATCCGGCCAGGGCCTCGTCGACGGAGTTGTCCACCACTTCGTAGACGAGGTGGTGGAGCCCGTAGGCGCCGGTGTCGCCGATGTACATGGCCGGGCGCTTGCGCACGGCCTCCAGCCCCTCGAGAACCTTGATGTCACTCGCCGTGTACGTCTCCGCCATTACGCCGCCCCGCGGATCCGGGTCAGAGTCACCTGCGTCACACTTCCTCCCCTGACGTCCCACCATGCTGCACCCGCCACCGGGACCTCGCGCTCGGCCGTGGTGAGAAACACCTGACCGGCTCCGGCGATGTGCTGCACCACGCGCTCCTGGGTGCGGCGATCGAGCTCCGACAGCGCATCATCCAGCAGCAGCACCGGCGGGCTGCCGTGTGCCGTGGCGACCGCGCGCGCCTCCGCCAGGCGGAGGGCCAGGGCCAGCACGCGCTGCTGTCCGCGCGATGCAAACAGCCGGGCATCGCGGCCACCCACGAGAATATCGATCTCGTCCCGATGGGGGCCGACCAGGCTCTGTCCTCGGCGGATCTCGTCGGCCAGCCGCGCCTCCATCGCCGCCTGCAGCACGGCGACGTCGAGATCGACCGTCCCTCCGGTGGGGCGATACACGAGATCAACCCCCACCTCGCCGCTCAGGTCCCCGTGCAGGCTGGAGAACTCACGGCCGAGGGCCCCGAGGGCGATCACCCGGCGCTGCCGCACCTCGCCGCCAAGCTGGGCGAGTTGGACGTTCCAGGGCTCGATCCGGGCGGCGATCTCGCGCGGCGAAATGCCCGACTGCAGGAGGTGGTTGCGCCGCGTCAGGACCTGGCGATACCTGGACCAGGCGCGCCCGTGGGCCGGATAGAGCTTGGCGGCCACTCCGTCGAGGAAGTTGCGGCGCGCCTGCGGGCCGGCCGTGATCACGGCCATGTCCGGCCAGGCGAACGGCACGGCCCGGACCCACGGGCACCCCTCGCCCGCAAGGCCCCACCGGCCGTCCTCACGCTCCTCGATGCGCCGGCGGATCCTTCGCGCCGCCTCGCCCTTCCGCACCTCGCCGCCGAGCACGGCCGCCGTGGCGCCCCAGCCCACCTGTTCTCCCAGCCGTGCGCCCCGGAACGACCGTCCCACCAGGAGAACGCCCAGACCCTCGAGGACGTTGGTCTTCCCCTGCCCGTTGGCGCCGGACAGGATGTTGATGGAGGACCCCGGGGTGAAGGAGAGCGCGCGGTAGCTCCGGAAATCGGTCAACTCCAACCACTCGATCTGCACTCGATCTCCGCTCCTCCGGGATGCCTGAAGCCGCTGAAACGGCCTCTAAATGCGCATCGGCATTATAACACAGAGGTATCCCTCATCCTCGAAGCTTTTGACGATGCCCGAGCTCAATCCGTCCTTCAGCTCCAGCACGACCTGCTCGGAATCCTGAGCCGTCAGCGCCTCGATGAGGTACTTCGAGTTGAAGCCAATGGCAATGTCCTCGCCCGCGAAATCGACGGGCAATCCCTCCTCGGCCTCCCCGTACTCCGGGTGATACGCGGTCAGCTTCATCCCTTCGGCGCCAAGCGTCATCTTGACCGGACGTGTGCGCTCCTCGGAGAGCACGGAGACGCGGCGCAGGGCCGCGACGAGCGCAGCGCGGCCCATGACGAGCCGGTGGGGGTGGCCCCGGGGGACCACCTGCTCGTAGTTCGGAAACGTCCCCTCGATGAGCCGGCTGAGCAGGAGCACGTTCGGCATCCGCAGGACGAAGTGGTTCTCCCCGATGCCGATCTCCACGGGCTCGCCGGCGCTGACGATGCGCTGGATCTCGTGGACGGTCTTGCGGGGCACGATGCCGGTCAGCGAGGCCCTCTCGCCGCCGACCGCACGGGTGGCGAGCGCGAGGCGATGTCCATCGGTGGCCACGAGACGTAGCTCTCTGTCCTGCACGGAGAACAGGATCCCGTTGAGAGCATATCGACTCTCGTCCTGGGATATCGCAAAGCTGGTCTGGGCGAGCATGTCGCGCAGGACCTTGCCGTCGACCGACACCCAGTGCGGCGGCTCCACGCTCGTGACGCCGGGGAAGTCCTCGGCCCCGAGGCCGACGAGCTTGTACGAGGATCCGGCACACCGAAGCGCCACCCAGGCGTTCTCCTGGACGCGGATCATGAGCGGCGCCGCCGCCTGCTCCTTGACGATCTCGACGAGCTTGCGCGCGGACAGCGTGATGGCGCCGGGCTTGAGCACCTGGGCCGGGAGGGCCACGCGGGCAGCGACCTCGAGGTCAGTGGCGGTCAGGCGCAGGGAATCGCCGACGGCCTCGAGCAGGACGTTGGCCAGGATGGGGAGCGTCTGCCGGGGCTCGACCACGTTGTGGACGAGCTGAAGGGCCTTGAGAAAGGCATCGCGATCCACATGGACTTCCATGATGTCTCCAGATGTTTGGAGGGAAGAATGAAGAAAGAGCCGTCGTCGTGAGAGGCGGCGGGGTGGACGGTGTGGATAGAGGCTCGCGAGGGCCGGCCGTGCGGTGGCGCGCCAGAGGGAAGGCGTGGACAGGCCGGTGGATGAACAGGGGAGCGGCGGGGGTCAAGGGGTGAGCGTCTGGGTAAGGGTGTCGATGGTCTTCTTGAAACGGGGATCGTCGTGGAGGAGTGTCTGGATCTTGTCCACGGCGTGAATGACGGTGGTGTGGTCCTTGCCGCCGAAGGCGCGGCCGACCTCCGCCAGCGAGGCGTGTGTGAGCTGGCGGGAGAGGTACATGGCGATCTGGCGGGGAAAGGCAATGGTCTTGGTGCGATTCTGGGCGCGGAGGTCGGCGATCTTGATGCCGAAGAACTCGGCGACCTTGCGCTGGATATGATCGATCGTGATGAGGCGCTCGTCCTCGATCCAGAGGTCGGACAGGACCTCGTGGGCGAGGTCGACGGTCATCTCGCGGCCGGAGAACTTGCAGAAGGCGATCATGCGAGTGAGGGAGCCCTCGATCTCGCGAATGTTGGCCTTGATGCGGCCGGCGACGAGGAAGGCGACGTCGTCGGGGAGGGCGACGTGTTCGAACGCCGCCTTCTTCCGGAGGATGGCCACGCGGGTCTCGAAGTCCGGAGGCTGGATGTCGGCGATGAGGCCCCACTCGAAGCGCGAGCGGAGTCGCTCCTCGATGTCGGGGATGCCCTTCGGAGGGGCGTCGGAGGTGAGGATGATCTGCTTGCGGGCCTCGTAGAGGTCGTTGAAGGTGTGGAAGAACTCCTCCTGTGTGCGCTCCTTGCCCGAGATGAACTGGATATCGTCGATGAGGAGGCAGTCGATGTGGCGGAACTTTGCGCGCAGCTCGGGCATGCGGTCGTAGCGGATGGCGTTGATGACTTCGTTGGTGAAGCGCTCGGAGGAGATGTACATGACCGACAGGTGGGGAGACAGGCGCGAGACCTGGTGGCCGACTGCGTGGAGAAGATGGGTCTTGCCGAGGCCAACTCCGCCGTAGATGAAGAGCGGGTTGTAAGCGCGCGAGGGCAGCTCGGCAACCGCCTGGCAGGCGGCCTGGGCGAACTGGTTGGAGGAGCCGACGACGAACGAGTCGAAGGTGTAGCGCGCCGAGAGGCCGCTCGCGGTGGTGGCGGGCGAGTGGGCCCGTGTCGAGGTGGGGCGCGCCGGTAGGGCCGCGGGGTCGACGGCGATCGTGACACGGGGATTGCCGCCGAGCACATCGCGGGCGGCCGCCTGCAGGGCAGCGAGGTGGTGCTGCATGAGCCACTCGCGGATGAAGCCGCTGGGCGCGCTGACCTGGAGGTGGTCGCCGTCCAGGGCGGCGAGACGGCAAGGCCTTACCCATGAGTCCATGGCATTGTCGGGAAGTCGAGGTTCGAGAGCTGTCATGACGCGGTCCCAAAGGGATTCGAGCACGGGGAGTCTCCGTGATTCAGGCGGGGACGGTTACACACAGGCTTATCCACAGATGTGGACAAGTACAGAACAGTAATTCCAACAGATAGTTACACTCCGAAAAGAGCCGTTCAGTCATCATCTCGCCGCAGCCGGGAGCCCGTTCGTCAAATCGGGGTGCCGCTGCGGACGCCACGTCCGGAGCGAATGCCACAGGATACGGGTCGATTCGGTACGTGGGGTGCGAAAGTTAGCATAGGAAGAAAATTTCCCGCAAGAGGCTTTGTGACCTTGACTTGCCTGAGGCCGGTCAGTAGACTACGCCGGTTCGACGCTCGGAGGACACAGGACAACCATGAAGCGAACGTTCCAGCCGAATCAGCGAAGGCGCAAGAAGACGCACGGCTTCCGCGAGCGCATGAAGACCAAGGGCGGTCGAAACGTCCTGAAGCGGCGGCGGGCGAAGGGGCGGCGGCGACTGACTGTTTGAAGGGGCCGAGCCGCAGTGGGAGACAGGGAGAGCCGGGCTCGGGCGGAGAGGCTCGGGCGTGGGGAGCGACTTCGCAGCGCGGCGGCGATCCAGGAAGTGTTCCGGAGAGGCCGGCGGATTGGGCGGCCGAGCTTCATCCTCCTGTGGCTTGCAGGGCCGGTGAAGGGCGTCGCGTTCGCGGTGAGCCGCGAGGCGGGCGGCGCCGTGGCGCGCAACCGCGCGAAACGGCGCCTCCGGGAGGCATACCGCCGCCAGGAAGAGCGTGCGCCGGCGGATGTGGCCGTGGTGTTCGTGGCGAGGCCGCGTGCCGTGCGGAGTGATTTCAAGGAGATCGTTGCAGACATGGAGGCTGCCCTGGGCGCGGTGGCCCGGGCTCGCGAGGTCGGCCGGCCGGCCGGCACCCCGGTGTCTCCGTGACCCGGATGGCCAGAGCGGCCGATGTCGTCATCCTGGGATACCAGATGCTCGTGCGCCCGCTGTTTCCGGCGGCGTGCCGGTTCGTGCCGAGCTGCTCGGAGTACGGGCGGCTGGCGGTGCGAAGCTCTGGCGTGACGAGAGGCCTGTGGCTGACGGCACGGAGAGTCCTCCGCTGCCATCCGTTTCACCCCGGCGGTTACGACCCTCCGCCTGCCGCGAACGTCTGACCGCGTCCCACCGCAGAAACAGGAGCTGATGGAGAAGCGAGCGATTCTAGCGGCTGTTCTCATGGCCGCGATCCTGATGGCCTACCAGGCGTTTTTTCTGAGTCCGCCTCCCGAGCAGCCGAGCCCGCCAGGCGGCCCGGCTCCGGCGACGCAAGCCCCGGGCGCGCCTTCCGTCGTGCCGGGCACGACTCCGCCAGGCGCTGCTCCGCCTAGCGCTGCTCCGATTGTCCCGGCGCCGCCGGTGGCCACCGCCGCTGCGCCGGTGAGCGAGCGGGTCGTGATGGTAGACAGCCCGCTGTACCGGGCGCGGGTCTCGTCGAAAGGTGGGGCGCTGATCGAATGGGACCTGAAGTACCGCGGCGAGAAGCCCATGGTCGCGCCGGGCGTGGTGGAGACGCGCGGCGTCGAGATCCGGCGGCCGGGCATGGACGCTCGGCCGATCGCATTCGCCATGGCGACAGGGGATCTGACGCTGGCTCAGGAGACGCCGACCGGGCAGGTGCGGATGGTGGGCGAAGACGGCTTCGGGCTGCGGGTC
>DATKEI010000178.1:0-2630 GCA_035544455.1 Binatia bacterium
TTCGCCAACGCCGGGACGGACTTCGCTCCGATCATCGAGGCGTACGGCCGGCGCTCGGCGCTCGGCCTGGCCGCCCCCCGCCCCATCACCGTGCCCCACGAGGTGACGGCGGTCGCCATGGCCCACGGCCACGCCATGGTCTCGGGCCGGCCCCAGGCCGTGATGGTGCACGTCACGGTCGGGACGGCCAACGCGCTCGGCGGCCTCATGAACGCGGCGCGGTCCAACACGCCCATCTTCTTCACGGCGGGCCGCACGCCGATCAGCGAGTCCGGCAGCCTGGCCAGCCGCGACCGCCCGATCCACTGGGCCCAGGAGTCCTTCGACCAGGGCGCCATCGTCCGCGAGTTCGTGAAGTGGGACTACGAGCTCCGCACCCCGGCCCAGCTGGAAACCGTCGTCGACCGCGCGCTGGTCCTCGCCCGCACCGAGCCCGCGGGACCGGTCTACCTGACGCTACCGCGCGAGGTCCTCGGAGAGCGGCTCGAGACCTTCGAGTATGCCGACCCGCCGCGCGTGAACCCGACCGCTCCCACGGTGGCCTCGCCGGAGGCGGTGGCCGAGGCCGCCCGGTGGCTGGCCGAGGCCCGGAACCCCGTCATCGTCAGCAAGGCGGGTGGTCGCGATCCCGGCGCCGTCCCCGCCCTGGCCGCGCTCGCGGAGGCCGGCGGAATCCCGGTGTTCAGCGACCTGTCCCAGACGTACCTCAACTTCCCCCACGACCATCCCCTGCACGCGGGGTTCGCGCCGGGCGCCGCGCTCGACGAAGCCGACGTGGTCCTCGTGGTGGAGTCGGAGGCCCCGTGGTTCCCGCGCCTCGCCGGCCCGCGGCCGGAGGCCCGAGTGATCCAGCTCGGGGTGGACCCGATCTTCTCGCGCTACCCCGTGCGTGGCTTCGCCGGCGACCTGGCCCTGGGCGGCACACCCCGGCTCACCCTGGGCGCCCTCGCCGACGCCGTCCGCGGCCTCGCCGACCCCGCGGCGGTCCGCGAGCGCACGGCGCGCTGGACCGCCCATCACCGGACACAGCGGGAGGCCTGGGCCCGCGCCGGCCAGGCCGCGGCGGTGAGCCGGCCGATCGAGATGACGTGGGTCTCCCGCTGCATCGGGGCGCACCTCGACGACCGCACCATCGTCGTCAACGAGTACGACCTCGACATGACCCAGGTCAACCTGACGCGCCCCGGGAGCTACTTCGCGTCGTCACCGGCCGGCGGCCTCGGCTGGGCTCTCGGGGCCGCCCTCGGCGCCAAGGTCGCCGATCCCGACCGCACGGTGATCGCCTGTGTGGGCGACGGGTCCTACATCTTCGGCGCGCCCACGGCGGCGCACTTCGTGTCGCGCGCCTACGGCATCCCCGTCCTCGTCGTCATTTTCAACAACCGGGCGTGGAACGCGGTGAAGCGCGCCGTGCACTCGTTCGCCCCCGACGGCTGGGCCGCCCGCGGCGACACCATGGCGCTCAGCGACCTCGATCCCGCCCCCGACTACGAGCTGGTGTGCCAGGCCTCCGGGGGCCACGCCGAGCGTGTGGAAGAGCCGGAGGCCCTGCCGGAGGCGCTCGCCCGCGCCCTCCGCGTGGTCCGGGAAGAGAAGCGCCAGGCGCTGCTCAACGTGATCTGCCGCAAGCCCTGAGGGACCCCCGGGAGGAACCCCATGCGCGAGCACGCGATCCTCGATGCCGACGGCCACGTGACGGAGTCTCCGGAGCAGGTCGCGCGCTATCTCGACGAGCCGTACCGGCGACGGCCGCTGAACTTCTCGATCTACCCGGCCGATGGCTGGGACCGGCGGCTCCTCGGCACCCTGGGCGAGCTCGCGAGCGACGCCGACACCTGGCTTCGCGCCCTCGACAAGGGCGGGATGGAGCTCAGCGTGCTCTATCCCACGATGGGGCTGTTCGTGAGCTTCCTCCGGGACCGGGCCTGGGCCGGGGCCCTCTGCCGGGCGTACAACACGTACCTCCACGAGACGTTCGTCAAGGTCACCCCGCGCCTCAAGGCGGTGGCGCTTCTGCCCGTGCAGGATCCGGAGGCGGCCGCGGTCGAGCTCCGCCGGGCCGTGCGCGAGCTCGGCCTGTCCGGGGCCATGCTCGCCGCCGACGGCACCCATCTCCTGGGCGATCAGCGGTTCGACCCGGTGTACGAGGAGGCCGAGCGCCTCGGGGTCATGCTGGGCGTGCACGCCTCCGGCTCCCACCTCGGCGGGGCCGGCGTGGACCTCTTCCCGCGCTTCATCCAGGCCCATACCGTGTCCCACCCCTTCGGCCAGATGCGGCAGCTCACCTCGATGATCTTCGAGGGGGTGCCCGAGCGATACCCCGCCCTCCGCCTCGCCTTTCTCGAGGCGGGGGCGGGCTGGGCGCCGTACTGGATGGAGCGGATGGATGACGAGTTCGACAAGCGCGGCGCCGCCGAGGCCCCGGCGCTCCGGAGGCGGCCGAGCGAGTACGTGCGTGGCGGCAACATCTACTTCTCCTGCGAGGCGGACGAGTGGCTCCTGCCCCAGGCGCTCAAGCTGGTGGGCGAGGGCCAGGTCGTGTACGCCTCGGACTACCCCCACTGGGACAACAGCTACCCGGGCTCGCTCGAGGAGATCGTCAACCGGGGCGACCTCAGCGAGGGCCAGAA
>DATKEI010000179.1:0-7998 GCA_035544455.1 Binatia bacterium
GAGGGGACCTGGAACCTGATGCCGGGCGGGATCGGACTGAACCACGTGGCAATCGCGTGGCCCGATCGCGACTCCTGGCTACGCCAGCTCGCCTTCCTGCAGGAAAAGGGCGTGACCTTCCACCGGCGGATCAACCACGGCATGACCCACAGCGTGTACATCTCCGATCCCGACGGGCACGGCATCGAGGTGCTGTACGAGCTGCCGCGCGAGGTGTGGGGCGACGACATCGACGGCGCCCAGAACTACGCCGAGGCGCTCCCGACCGAGGGGGAGGCCGCGCTGGTCGACCGCACCGACAACCCGATGTTCACCGCGACCTCCGCTGCCGCGGATAGCCAGCTCCAGACAGCCAGGTAGCGGCGCCCTCCTTCGGCCGGCGCCTCGCCGGGTCAGTCGTTCTCCCGGCTGCCGCCGACGCGCCGCCGCCATATCAGCGCTTCTTCAGGACCGACAGCAGGTTGCTGTAGTCGTCGGTCCAGGCGACCGGGGCCGCGGCCGTGGAGAGAGGCTCTCCCACCTTCTTGATCTCCGGGCTGTCGAGCGCGGCCGGCTGCGAGGCAAGCAGGACCCACGTCGAGTCGGACATCTGGTACTCGTCCTCGTCGACGGACACCACCAGCGCACGCTTGCCCAGGGCCTCCGCGGAGGCGCGGACGACCGGCTCCAGGTCCACGTACTTGTTGGAGATGTGGAGCACCAGGACGCCTCCCGGGGCCAGCCGCCTGAAATAGAGCGCGAAGGCCTCCCGGGTCAGCAGGTGGACGGGGATGGAGTCGCCCGTGAACGCATCGACGACCAGGACGTCGAACGGCGCCCCGCTGCTCCGCTCCAGCGCGAGCCGACCGTCCCCGGGGACGACCTCGGCCCGGGCGGGCGAGTCCTTCAGGAAGGTGAACTCCGCGTAGGCGATGCCGACCACCAGCGGGTTGATCTCGTAGAACACGTAGGTGTCGCCCGGGCGACCGTAGCTGGCAAGCGTGCCGGTGCCGAGCCCGATGATCGCGACCCGGATGGGCCCGCGCCGCTGGGCGGCCCGGATGGCCAGGCCCACCCCCGAGCTGGGACCGTAGTACGTCGTGGCCTCCCGCCGCCGCGCCGGATCGAGGAACTGGGAGCCGTGCTCGATGCTGCCGTTCACGAGAACCCGCAGCGCGCCGGTCTCCTCGGTGGCGGGGTCGTCGCGCACGACCAGCGTGCCGTAGAAGTTGCGGGTGGTGTGCCGGGCGCTCGCCAGGTCCTCGCGCGATTCGCGGGCCATGTAGACGGGCACCGCCACCGCGGCGGCGATCGCGAGGGCCGCCACGGGATTCCACCACGCCCAGCCGCGGGCCCGGGCGAGCAGGAACACGGCCAGCGCCGCGCAGACGGCCAGGCTCAGGGGCAGCTCGTGATAGCTGGCGAACGCGAGCGGCGCCACGACGCCGGCGAAGAGCCCGCCGAGGGCGCCGCCGAGGGCGATCATGAGATAGAAGGCCGAGAGATAGCGCGGGTGCGGCTTGAGCGCGGCCAGCTCGACGTGACAGGCCAGGCAGATCGCGAAGAACGGCAGGACGAGCAGGCCGAGACGCGTGGTGAGGCCCGTCGTCCCCGAACGGCTCATCACGTGGGCGATCGGCAGCAGGGCCAGCACCGCCACGAACGGCAGGACGAGCCGGAGGCGCCGGAGGGCGAGGCCAAAGGGCAGCGCGAAGCTCAGCAGATAGAGCCCGAGGGGCCCCACCCAGAGCAGCGGCACGGGCGCGATGTTGTGTGACAGGGCCGCGGTCACGGCAAGGAGGAGCGTGCTGGTGGCCGCGGTCAGCGCGAGCGCCGCGATCAGGCTCGGGGCCGACGGAGAGACCGGCGCCCCGTCCGGCACCACGAGCGGGCCGGGGCCTTCGTCCGGGCTGTGCGCCGCCGGGCTCCGGCGCCACCGGGCCCACACGAGAAGGCCAAGCGCAGCGGCGAAGAGGCCGTAGCCCGCCGACCACGCCCCGAACTGCAGGCGCAATCCCAGAACGGGCTCGATGGCAAAGGGGTAGCTCAAGAGGGCCAGCAGCGAGCCCGTGTTGGAGACGGCATAGAGGACGTAGGGCGACGGCAGCCGGCCGGGCGCCGTTCCGGCCTCGGCCTCCTGCGCGTACCAGCCCTGGAGCAGCGGAGCGGTGGCGGCGAGGACGAAGTAGGGCAGCCCGACCGCGCGCAGCAGGAGCCCGAGAACCGCCGTGACGGGCTCGTGATCGCCCCCGGGCTTGAGGGCGTCGCTCGGCGTCACCGGAAGGGCGAGCAGGCTCAGCGCCACCAGGCCCAGGTGCACGAGCCGCTGCCGCGCGGGAGACAGCCCGTGCAGGAGCCCATGGGCATAGGCATAGGCGGCGAGCAGGACGAGCTGGAAGAACAGGACCGCGACGGTCCACAGCGTGGCCGACCCGCCGAACCAGGGCAGGATCGCCCGGGCGATCATCGGCTGGATCTGGAAGAGCAGGAAGGCCGAGAGGAAGGTGATCAGCGGGTACAGCACGAGCGAGATCCGATGGCGGAGCTGGATCGGGGCGCCCGGAGACCGGCCGCACCGGCTTTCATGAGCCCCGGGAAGACTCCAGCCGTTCGAGCGGCGCGAAGTGCCGAGCCTGCGCCACGATGTCGACGCCCACGACCTCGCTCCAGGCGCCGAGCAGCCGCGCCACGATCGGCCCGGGCCGTCCGTCGCCGACGGGGCGGCGATCGACGCGCGTCACGGGAAGCACGCACGGACTCGTGCTCGTGAAGAAGGCCTCGTCGGCGGTGTAGAGATCGTAGGGTTGCAGATCTTCCTCGAGGACAGGAATGCCGAGCTCCCGGCCGAGATCGAACACCATCGCACGGGACACGCCCTGCAGGACGCCGCGATCGCCGGGCGTCCGGATCACGCCCTGGGTGGCAATGAAGAGGTTGTAGCCGACCCCCTCGGTCAGGTTGCCGCGGCTGTCGGTGAGGATGGGCCAGCCCTCGGGATCGACGTCGGAGGCCTCGAGCTCCGCCAGGTTGAAGTTCATCCGGCTGAAGTTCTTCACCTTCGGGTCCAGGGCGTCCGGCGAGAAGCTGCGCGTCCGGACGACGATGCCGTGGGCCCCCGCGTCGTAGAGGTCGGCGAACCGCGAGAAGCCGACCTGCCGCACGCACACCCCGACGGCCGGCGGCCCCGCCCGGTGCGCCCAGCGGCCGCGGCCCCGGGTCACGAACTGCCAGATCTGGTAGTCGCCGACCTCGGGTCGGAAGATCTCGTTGCGCGCGATGACCTCCTCGCTGATCTGCTCGAGCTGCTCCGGCGATAGCCCGGGGTCGATCCGGACATACCGCAGCGACCGGTAGAGCCGGTCCACGTGCTCGCGCATGCGGAAGCTCTTGCCGTTGAACGTCCGCGCGACGTCGAACACGCAGTCGCCGACAAGGAAGCCGCGGTCGAGCGGATCGATCCGCACCTCGCGGAAAGGCACCCACTGCCCGCAGAAGTACGCGGTGTACTCGGCCATCGGGACCCCCCGTCGCGCGTGTTGCCGGTTCAAGATCGGCCGGCTGCTGCCAGCCCGCCCCAGCATAGCCCAGGGCCTCGCCGAATTCCGCCTTGCCGGGGCGGCTCGCTCCCGACCATACTGGCGTCCGGGCAGGGACAATCCAGGCCGGGCGCCGGAGCCCGGGCGGCACGGGAGGTCTGTCATGGCCACGCGTATCTATGCCGGAGCGGCGCACGCGGAAACCCCCAGCGAGAGCACCGGGGGGATCTATCGCCGGGAGGTCGGGAGCGCCCAGTGGGAGCGTCTGGGTGGCGGGCTCCCCCCGGGGGCGGGAGTGCGCGCCATCGCCGTGCATCCCCGGGACCCCAAGGTCATCTACGCCGGGACCTCGCTCGGACCCTACCGGACAACAGACGGGGGCGACTCCTGGCAAGCCATCCCCCTCCCCGACGGGGACCGCGAGGTCTGGTCCTTCCTGTTCCACCCGGCCACACCGCACGTCATGTACGCCGGGACGGCCCCGGCCGGTGTCTACCGGAGCCGCGACGGGGGCGATTCGTGGACCCAGCTCTCCGGGCTCCGCCCGCCCGGGCGAGTCGCGATGAGCTTTCCGTGCCGGGTGACGCGGCTCGCCGCCGACCCCAGCGCCCCTGACGAGCTCTACGCGGGCCTCGAGGTGGACGGCGTGATGCGCAGCTTGGACGGCGGCGAGAGCTGGGACGATGTGAGCCACGACCTCGTCAAGCTCGCCGAGCGGCCGCACTTGAAGAACCGCATCGTGAGCGACACCGAGATCGAGGGCATGATGGACTCGCACGCCCTGTGCGTGTCGAGCGAGCAGGCGGGGACGGTCTTCCTGGCCGTGCGCATGGGTCTGTTCCGGAGCATGGACCGCGGATCCACCTGGGAGGACATGGAGGTCGGCCGCTTCTCCCCGCTCACCTACGCCCGCGATGTGCAGGTGTCGCCGCACGATCCGCGCACCCTCTACGCGTGCCTGAGCCCGGCCGCCCGCAGCGAGGACGGCTCCCTCTACCGGAGCGGCGACCTCGGCCAGACCTGGCAGCGCATCGACCGCGGCGTGAAGGCGCGCGCCACCCTGATGGCGGTCGCGCTCCACGCGAAGGATCCGGGCCAGGTCTACTGCGCGACGCGCTGCGGCCAGGTCTTCGGGACGCAGGATGGGGGCCAGACCTGGGCGGAGTGGCTTCTGCCCGCGGGCGTGCAGGACACCTACGCCGTGGCCTGCGCATAGGATGCCGCTGGCCGGCCCACCACGAACGCTGAGCAGGAGGGAACCGTGAAGCTGCTCTTCTTCGACGATTTCAAGCTGGGTGTCCTCAAGGGAGACACCGTGGTCGACGTGTCCTCGGTGGCCCGCGGCATCCCGTCCGCAGGGCCCCACGACGTCGTCAACGGGCTCATCGCGCGGTTCGCCGATCTGCGGGGGGGGCTCGACGACGCCGCCGCCAGGGACCGCGGGGTGCCGATCGGGCAGGTGCGCATCCGGCCGCCCTTGCCCAGGCCGGCAACGATCGCCTGCATGGCGGTGAACTACATGGAGGACGGCACCCGGTCCGAGCCCGCGCCCATCAATGCGTTCCTCAAGTCGCCGAGCGCCGTCATCGGCCACGGCGACACCATGGTGCTGCCCGACGTGCCCGCCACCATCTTCGAGGGCGAGGCCGAGGTGGCGCTGGTCATCGGCAAGCGGGCCACGCGGGTGCCGGCGGCCACGGCCATGGAGCACGTGTTCGGCTACCTGAACTTCATCGACGGGTCGGCGCGGGGGCTGCCGCCGAGCGGCAACACGTTCTACCAGATGAAGTCGCGCGACACCTTCGCCCCCATGGGCCCGTACCTGGTCACCGCCGACGAGGTTCCGGATCCCCACCACCTGCCCATCAAGCTGTGGGTCAACGGGGTTCTCAAGCAGAGCTTCAACACCAGCGACATGGCGCACAAGATCGCCCGGTGCATCGAGTGGGTCAGCTCCATCCACACCCTCGAGCCGGGCGACGTGCTCGCCACCGGAACCAATCACCGCGGGCTGAGCGCCTTCCAGAACGGCGACGTGGTGGAACTGGAGACGGAGGGCCTGGGCCGCCTGCGCATCAGCATCCGCGACGACCTCAAGCGCACCTGGGCCCGGGAGACACGGCTGGACCGCCAGGAGAAGGGCCAGGAAGGCACGACGCCGCAGCTCACCGGCAAGCACGCGCCCGCACCGCGCTGACGCCACGACACGGAGGAGCCCGCCCATGAAGGCCGCCACCGACCTCGAGATCCCGTCGCTCCACGACCAGGTGTCCCCCGAGGAATGGGCCACCCGCGTCGATCTCGCGGCGTGCTACCGCCTGGTCGCCCGCTACGGGTGGGAAGACCTCGTGTTCACGCACATCACGGCGCGAGTGCCCGGTACCGAGGACCAGTTCCTGATCAACCCGTACGGGCTCTTCTTCGACGAGATCACGGCGTCGAGCCTGGTCAAGATCGATCTCGAGGGCCGCAAGGTGCAAGAGTCGCCGTTCCCGGTGAACCCCGCGGGTTTCGTGATCCACAGCGCCATCCACGCCGCCCGGCACGACGCCCGCTACGTGCTCCACACCCATAGCGTGAACGGCGTGGCCGTCTCGACCCAGCGGGAGGGCCTGCTGCCCATCTCCCAGCACTCGCTCTTCGTGCTGGCCAGCGTGGGGTACCACGACTTCGAGGGCCCGGCCCTGCGCGACGACGAGAAGCCGCGCCTGGTGGCGGATCTCGGCGACCGGAGCTGCCTGATCCTGCGCAACCACGGCCTCCTGACCGTGGGCAAGACGGCGGCCGAGGCGTTCGTGAACATGTATTACCTGGAGGCGTCCTGCGCCATCCAGGTGCGGGCCCAGGCCGGCGGCGGGGAGCTGATCCCGGTGCCCAAGGAGATCGTCGACACCACGTACACGCAGAGCCGCGCGGCGGCGCGACCAGGCGGTGGGCCGGGCGGCCTGGTGTGGCCGGGACTCCTGCGCCGGCTCGACCGCATCGACGCCTCGTACCGGAACTGATGAAGATCACGCACGTCACCACTCGCGTCATCAGCACGCCCGCCGACAATCCCCTGGTGGTCGGCCTGCCTGCGCCCACGGACACGCGGGAATTCGTCACGCTCGAGCTCGGCACCGACCAGGGGCTCGTCGGGATCGGGCTCACGTTCTTCGGGGGCGCCCTCACGCCCGCGCTCAAGGCGGCGGTGGACGGGCTCGCCGGGCTCGTCGTCGGCGACGACCCGAGGCACGTCGAGGCCATCGCCGCCAAGCTCCGGCGGGCCGCCGGCGGCTCCGGCCCCGGGGGCATCTTCAGCCTGGCTCTCTCGGCCGTGGATACCGCGTGCTGGGACCTCAAGGGCAAGGCGGTGGGCCAGTCGGTGTGCGCGCTCCTCGGGGGCCTCCGCACGCGCGTGCCAACGTACGCGAGCGGGGCCCTCATGCGGCCGCACCCCGTGCGCTACCTGGCCGAGGCCGGCCCGCGCCTGGTCGCCATGGGCTTCCGCCAGATGAAGATGCAGTGCGGCAGCGAGCCGACGGTGGCGGCCTCGGTGGAGCGCGTGCGGGTCATGCGCGAGGCCATCGGCCCCGACGTCGACCTCATGTGCGACATCAACCAGCTCTGGAGCGTGAACCAGGCGATCGAGGTCGGGCGCCGGATCGAGCCCTATCACCTCTACTGGCTGGAGGATCCCGTCGCCCACGACGACTACGCCGGGCTCGCCCGCGTGGCCGACGCGCTGACCGCGCCCGTCGCCGCCGGCGAGTACCACTACGGCATCGTGCCCTTCCGGCACATGCTCGAGACGCGGTCCATCGACATCGTCATGATCGACCTGCTGCGGGTGGGCGGGATCACCCAGTGGATGAAGGTGGCGGGGATGGCGGAGGCCTTCAATTTGCCCGTGGTGAGCCACCTCGTGCCCGAGATCCACGTGCACCTGATCGCGGCCATCCCCAACGGGCTGACCGTCGAGTACATGCCGTGGACCCTTGCGCTCTTCGAGGAGCCGCCGGCCCTCGCCGCCGGCCACCTCGCGGTGCCCGACAAGCCCGGGCTCGGCCTCGCGTTCGACCAGGCCGCGCTCAAGCGCTACCAGGTCGGCTAGCTCGCTCGCCGCCCTCCTCCCGAAGCCCCGGAACCCAGCTGGCCCGGGTGGACCGCGAGCTAGAGTCGGCCCTCTCCTCACGGGGGCGACGGGGGAGAGAGCAGAGCGGGTACCCGCCCAGCCCCGAGCACCTCACGGCAAGGACACAGCGAGCAGCCCGGCGCTGGAGCGGCCGTCGGGAGGGAGCGCGAGCGGAGATCGACTTCTGAAGAGCCGCGTGTAGAACGGGCCGGCCCGTGGCACGGAGAACCGGGGCGCGGTCAGGACCTCCGTCCGGCCCTGGCTCAGGGCGCCGCGCCGGGATACTCGGCGCTGACCGTGATGCCGGCGCAGGCGATGAGCGCGTCGGAGCCGGGGACCCGCAGGCCCCCGCTCACCGCGCGGACCGTC
>DATKEI010000180.1:0-5228 GCA_035544455.1 Binatia bacterium
GGGGGCCCTCCCCGCGGGACACGCTGTGTCGCGGAGCGCTGCCGGCACTCAAATGGGGCCACGAGATGGGTGGTGGGTGGCTTCGGCCATCCGCAGAAGATACGGTCCCGCGGGGAGGACCCCCACCCCACCCGGCGCCGCGAGTCCACGAACTTCTGACTCGGGACACTAGTCCGAGTCATCGAGAGCCCCCGGCCCAAGCTGTGAAGGGCGGGGAGACCCGGAATGCCGGCGCCGTCGCGCCCGGAAAGCCGGAGGGTGTGGGGCGACCTCGTTCGCGAGCGCCGGGAACATTCGCGAAGGTCAACTCGAGAAGGCAGGCCGAGGCGACGCCCTTGACGGGCAACTCGCCCCTCGCAGCGCCGGCTCACCGCCGGGTCAGGACGGAGCAGCGGGAGCGGCGCCTCGCGTATACTCGGCCCATCGATCGACCTGCACCCGGAGGACAGCCATGGCCACCAGGAAGCCCGCCGACGACCTCAAGACCACGCTCACGCCGATGCAGTACGAGGTCACGCAGTGCAGCGCCACCGAGCCCCCGTTCCGCAACGAGTTCTGGGATCACCACGAGGCCGGCATCTACGTCGACGTCGTCTCCGGCGAGCCGCTGTTCGCCTCCAACGACAAGTTCGACTCCGGCACCGGCTGGCCGAGCTTCACGCGCCCGATCGAGACCGGCAACGTGATCGAGCACTCCGACAACTCCCACGGCATGCGGCGGGTCGAGGTGCGCTCCACGGAGGGCGACTCGCATCTCGGGCACCTGTTCCCCGACGGCCCCCGCCCGACCGGGCTCCGCTACTGCATCAACTCCGCTTCGCTCCGGTTCATCCCGCTCGCCCGCATGGACGAGGAGGGATACGGCAAGTATCGCGCCCTGGTCGATCCGGCCAAGCCCGGCCGGTAGAGTAGGCGCGAGCCCGGAACCACGAGCGACCCGAGACGCCGCTCGCAGAGGGAAAGACGAGCGAGGGCGCCGGGCGTTCGCGCGCCCTCACGACGGATTGTCCCCGCCACGCCCGCCGCCCGGCACGAACCGCGCCGCAAGCTCTGCGAACTCGGCGAGGCTCAAGGTCTCCGCCCGCCGGCCGGGGTCAATGCCCGCGCTCGCGATCAGGTCGCGCGCGCGCTCGGGCGGGAGGCCGAGGCCGCCGGCCACGGCGTTTGCGAGCGTCTTCCGCCGCCGGGAGAAGGCCGCCCGCACGAGGCGCTCGAATCCCGCGGCGGCGCCGGGCGGTACCCGAGGCGCCGCGAGCGCGCGCAGATGCACGACCGCCGAATCCACCAGGGGCGGCGGGCGAAACGCGCCCGGGCCCACGGAGAACGCCAGCCGCACGTCGCACGCCATCTGGACGAGCAGCGAGAGGCTCCCGTAGCTCTTCCCTCCGGGGGGGGCCGCGACGCGCGCGGCGACCTCCTTCTGAAGCATGAGCGCCATCTCGTCGATCCCGGGCCCCGCCGCGACCAGGGCCTGCAGGATCGCCGTGCCCACGCTGTAGGGAAGGTTGCCCACGGCGAGGGCCCGCCCGCCGGGATCGGGCCGGAGGTCGCGCAGGGCCCGGTAGTCGAAACGCCGCGCGTCGGCCTCGACAACCTCGACGCGGGCGACGCCGGCGAAGCGCTCGCGCAGGAGAGCGGCGAGGGCGCGGTCCACCTCCACCGCCACCAGCCGGGCCCCCGTCCCCGCGAGCAGGGCGGTGAGCGCGCCATCGCCCGGCCCGATCTCGACGACCACGTCGCGGGTCGTGGGGGCGACGAGGCTCACGATGCGGTCGGCCACCGCGGGATCGCGCAGGAAGTGCTGGCCAAGGGCTCGGCGGCGGCCGGAGGTGGGCCCGACGCGCCCCCCGCCCGCCGGGGCGAGTGCGCGGCGGACCGCGCCCGGAGAACGCCGGGGGCTCATGTCCCGCGCCGGGCGCCGAGCTCGGCAAGCAGCTGCGCGTACACCTGCCGCACCTGGCGCTCGGTGTCGGCGCGCGAGCCGGAGTTGTCGATCACGTGGTGGGCGTGCCTCCGCTTCTCGTCGACGGGCATCTGGCTGGCGATGCGCGCGCGCGCGGCCGCCTCGTCGATCCCGTCGCGGGCCAAGAGCCGCCGGAGCTGGATCTCGGGATCGACATACACCACGACCACCCGGTCGACGAGGGCGGCGCCGCCGGTCTCGACGAGGAGCGGAACGTCCCAGAAGACGACCCCGTCGAAGCCGTCCTCGTCGTACACGGCCAGGATGCGACCCTGCCGGGCCCGGATGGCGGGGTGCGTGATGGCCTCCAGGCGCTTGCGCCGCTCGGGATCGGCGAAGACGATGGCGCCGAGCCGCTTGCGGTCGAGCGCCCCGTCCTCCTGCAGCACGTCCGGGCCGAACTCCCGCACGATGGCGGTGTGGGCGGGCTGGCCGGGCATGACCACCTCCCGGGCGAGCTGATCGGCGTCGATCACGCGGCCGCCGAGAAAGCCGAACAGGGCGGAGACGGTGCTCTTTCCGGTGGCGATCCCCCCGGTCAGCCCGACCAGCAGGAAGCGGCGGCCCGTCACACCTGGGCCCAGTCGGCCCCGCTCTTGATGTCGACGCGGAGCGGCACGTCGAGGACCATCGCCGATTCCATGACTTCCCGCGCCAGCGCCTCGAGGTCCGGCACCTCGGCCTCGGGCGCCTCGAAGAGGAGCTCGTCGTGCACCTGGAGCAGCATGCGGCTCCGGAGTCCGCGCGCGCCGAGGGCCGCGGCCACGCGCACCATGGCGATCTTGATCAGATCGGCCGCCGTGCCCTGGATGGGAGCGTTGGTGGCCACGCGCTCGGCGAATCCGCGCAGGGCCGGGTTGCCGCTCCGGAGCTCGGGCAGGTAGCGGCGCCGCCCGAGCAGGGTGGCGACGTACCCGCGCGCCCGCCCGTCGGCCACGCTCCGGTCGAGCCAGGCCCGGACCTTCGGGTGCCGGGCGAAGAAGCGGTCCAGGTACTCCTGGGCCGCGCGCTGGCTGATGGCGAGCCCCCGGGAAAGGCCGAAGGCGGTGACCCCGTAGATGACGGAGAAGTTCGTGGTCTTGGCGAGGTCGCGCTGCTCCGCGGTGACCGCGTCGAGGCTCACTCCGAACACCTCGGCCGCGGTCCGCCGGTGGATGTCCTC
Source organism: Binatia bacterium (assembly GCA_035544455.1). Classification (GTDB taxonomy): domain Bacteria; phylum Methylomirabilota; class Methylomirabilia; order Rokubacteriales; family CSP1-6; genus DATKEI01. The sequence continues at coordinate 3,126 of DATKEI010000180.1, forward strand.
CCCGCCCCGGAACGCCTCCACCAGGCTCTCCTCGCCGCACACGTGGGCGAGGATGCGCAGCTCGATCTGCGAGTAGTCGGCCGCCACGAAGCGCCACCCGGGCTCGGGCACGAACGAGGCCCGGATCCGCCTCCCAAGCTCGGTGCGAACGGGGATGGCCTGCAGGTTGGGGTTCGACGAGCTGAGCCGACCGGTGGCGGCGACGAGCTGGTTGAACGAGGTGTGGATGCGCCCGGTGCGCGCGTTGACGAGGGCGGGCAAGGAGTCGGCGTACGCCGACTTGAGCCGGGCCAGCACGCGGTGCTCGACGATGCGCGCCGGGAGCGGGTGGTCGAGGGCGAGGTGCTCCAGGACGTCGGCGTCGGTCGAGTACCCGGTCTTGGTGCGCCGCACCGGCGGCAGCTTGAGCTTCTCGAACAGGATCGTCGCGAGCTGCTTCGGCGAGCCGATGTTGAACTCCTCGCCGGCGAGGGCGTGGATCTCCCGCGTGATGCTGGCCAGGCTGCCCTCGAGCTCCTTCGAGAACTCGGCAAGACGCGCGGGATCGACGCGGATCCCGTCGCGCTCCATGCGCGCGAGCACCGGGATCAGCGGGCGCTCCATCTCGTCGTAGACGGGGGCGAGTTCCGCCTCACCGAGCGCGGCGCGTGTCTTCTCCCAGAGCTGCCATACCAGCCGCCCGCGCGCGCCGGGGGCGGCGGGCCCGGCGGGGACGCCCAGGAGCTCGGCCGCCACCTCCTCGAGACGGTAGTTGGTGCGCGCCGGGTTGAGCAGGTACGCGGCCACCGCGGTGTCATCGACGGCCGGCGGAGAGCAGCCCTGCTCCAGCCACCACTCACAGAGCAACTTGGCGTCGTGGGCGATCAGCCGGCGCCCGGACAGGGCAACCGCCACGCCGGCGGCGGGCAGCGCCAGGCGCGCTGGGCCGGCCGCGGCGTGAAACAGGCCCAGCGCGGTCACGGCCGGCGCCGGCGGCCCGCCCTCCCAGGCGGCGTCCACCGCGAGCGCCTCGCCCGGCGGCACCCTGGCGAGATAGGCAGCCAGGGCCTCGGCGGTCGCCACGACGGGCACCTCCTCCGACGCCTCGGCCTCCGGCGCGGGCACCTGACGCAGGAGGGTGTGGAACTCGAGCTCCGACCACAGCGCCCTGAGGCGTGGCCAGTCCGGCTCCGCGCGCTGGAAGTCGGCGAGATCCACGGCGAGCGGCACCCGGCTGCTGACCACGGCCAGCTCGCGCGACAGCAGGGCCTGCTTGCGGTTCGCGGCCAGAGATTCCCGGACCTTGCCCGGGACCAGCGCCAGGTTCTCGTAGAGCCGCTCGACGCTGCCGAACTGGCCGATGAGCTTGGCCGCCGTCTTCTGCCCGATGCCCGGAACGCCGGGGATGTTGTCGATCGAGTCGCCCATGAGGGCGAGCACGTCGGGGATCTGGCCGGGCGCGACACCCCACTTCTCCAGGACCTTGGCCTCATCGTAGACCGTGCGCTCGTTCTTGTAGCCCATGGTGGACAGCACGGACACGCGGGGCCCCACGAGCTGGAGCATGTCCTTGTCGCTGGTGACGAGCACGATCTCGCCCGGCCACTCCCGCAGGCGATCGACGATGGTCCCCAGCACGTCGTCGGCCTCGAAGCCCGGCACCTCCAGGATCGGGATGCGCAGGGCCCCGAACAGCTCGCGCACGGAGGCGACCTGCGAGCGCAGGTCGTCCGGCATGGGCGCCCGTGTCTCCTTGTAGGCCTCGAAGCGTTCCTCGCGGAAGGTCGGCCCCGGCGGGTCCCAGGCCATCACCATGTAGTCGGGCTGCTCCTCGCGCAGCAGCTTCCAGACCATGGTCGCCATGCCGTAGACGGCATGGCAGGGCACACCCCTGGAGGTGGAGAGAAACGGCAGCGCGTGATAGGCGCGGTAGAGGTACCCCGGCCCGTCGAGGACGAAGAGGCGCTCGGCCATGACCCGTTCGACTATACGCCACCCGCGCTCCCGCGCCGGCCGGCCCCGCCCCGCGTTCGAGGTTCACTCGGGGGCGCCTCGGCACGGCTCTAGTGTGCTGGGTCAGAAATGTGCCGACAAAGCGCCGGGCGGGGTGGGGGCCCTCCCCGC
>DATKEI010000181.1:0-8600 GCA_035544455.1 Binatia bacterium
CCACCACCATGAACGAAGCGAGCACGTCCATCGGACAGGCGTCAGCCGTGAGCCCTCCGGGCAAGCTGGCGCACGCGACGCCGGCCACCGCTCCTCTCGTGGCGGGCCGGCGCTCCTTCTTCAAGTACCGCGACCTCGGCGTCACGGCCGCGAGCAGCGGGAAGATCCGCGCCCAGGTGACGATCGGGGCCGACGGGATGACCCAGCCGACGGGGTGGCACTACCACGTCTGCGAGGGCCAGTTCGTGTACATGCTCAGTGGCTGGGTCGACCTGGAGTTCGAGGACGGCCAGAAGCTGCGCATCCAGTCCGGCGAGTCGCTCTACATTCCGGGCGGCATGCGGCACAACGAGACGGCGGCGTCGAAGGACCTGGAGATCCTGGAGATCTCCGTTCCCGCGGACATGGGCACCGTGGCCTGCAATCCGCCCGAGGGACGGTCCTAGCGCGTGTGACGCCGCGTTGCCACCGATCCCCCGCCCGGGGGGAGACCCCGGGCGGGCGGGATCGACCGAAGGTAGACTATCCTCCACATGGCTGATGATGGCGTCCCCCGGGGCGAAGCTGATCGGATGGCGACGGGGAAGCTGCTGAAGCGCCTGGGCTTCTTCACGCGCCTGCTCGACCAGGCGGATCCCGCCGAGCGCTACCGGCTCGCCACCGCGCAGATCGCCCACGCCGAACAGTGTGGCTTCGATTCGGCCTGGGTCGCCCAGCACCACTTCCATGAAGACGAAGGCGGCCTGCCCGGACCGTTTGTCTTCCTGGCGCAGGTCGCCGCGCAGACATCGCGGATCCGCCTGGGGACGGGCATCGTGACCCTGCCGCTGGAACTGCCGATCCGGGTGGCCGAGGACGCCGCGGTGCTCGACCTGATGTCCGGCGGCCGCCTGGAGGTGGGCGTCGGACCCGGGGGCAATCTCTCGGCATTCCAGGCGTTCGGCCTGGACAGTGCCGAGCGCGGGACGCTGCTCGCCCGGCACCTCCAGATGCTGCGCGATGCCTGGGCCGGCCGTCCGCTTCCCGGAGGGGATCGGCTGTATCCGGCGACTCCGCACCTGGTCGAGCGCATCTGGCAGGCGACGTTCACGGTCGACGGGGCCAGACGGGCGGGGGCGGCGGGGGACGGCCTGATGCTGTCGCGCACGCAGCCGCGGCCGGCGAGCGCGCCCGACCTGTCGCTGGCCGAGATCCAGAACCCGATGATCGATGCCTACCTGGCGGCGCTTCCCGAGGGCCGCGAGCCGCGCATCCTCGCCTCGCGTACCGTGTTCGCCGTCGATGACCGCCAGGACGCCCTGCGCTTCGCCGAGGCCGGACTGGGTCGTTTCAAGGCGCGCCTGGCCCGGTCGGGCCGGGCTCTCGGGGGTGGATCGCTCGACGAGTTGATCGCCGCCCTCGATGTTCATCTCGGCACGCCAGAGGACGTGGTCGCCTCGCTACGGGGGGACGGCACGCTCGCCCGGGCCACCGACCTCGCCGTGCAGGTGCATTCGATCGATCCGCCGCACCCCTTCATCCTGCGGTCGCTCGAGGTGGTCGCCGAGGTGGTGGCGCCCGCGCTCGGCTGGGGGCGGGACGGCGCGGCGGGAATCCGGCGCGTCGCGTGACCACTCCGGTGCGGACAGACGCCGACGTGATCGACGCCCTGGTCGGGATCGCTCCGGGCTCTCCGCTGGATGCGATCCGCGCCCGCCGGCCGGAGGCGCGCGCTCACGCCCAGGCCAGCTACCGCGCGCTCTTTGCGCCGGAGGTCCCCGGCGACGTCACCGCACAGGAGCGTTTCGCGGTGGGTCGCTTCGTCACCGGCCTGCATGGGGGGGCGGCGATCGCGGCCTTCTACGCCGCCGGCCTTGCCGCCAGCGGAGCCGCGGCGCCGCTGCGTGAAGCGATTGACGCGGCCATCGCGGACGCCAGGGCGCACGGGCCCTATGGCCGCTATCCGGCGGGCCCGCTGAGCCGCGAGGACACCGCCGGACCCGTCTATCGCGTGGGCGCGGAGACCCGCCGCGTGCTCGGCCCCCGCCTCGCCGCCGCCTTCGAGCACATGCACCTGCTCGTCTTCCACCCGCGCGACGCCGCGCCGGGGGGGCTGCAGGCTCTGCTGGACGCCGGCTGGTCCACGACCGGCATCGTGACGCTCTCCCAGATCGCCGCCTTCCTGTCATTCCAGATCCGGGTCGTCGCCGGATTGCGCGCCCTGGCCGGCCGCTCCTGAGTCGCGAGGTCCCGACATGCCGGATACGGTCCTGGTTCCCCCCGACCACACGGCGCCGGTCGCCTTCACCCGGGCCCAGCTCGAGTGGCTTCCCTGGCTCGAGCCGCTGATGGCCGATGCCCTCACCGACCGCCACCTGGCGAGTCTCGTGGACGCCGCGCGGGTGAAGTCACCGTACTTCCGCCTGCTCGCCCGCGATCCGGACGCGCTCGAGGCGAGGACGCGAACCGACAAGGACATCTTCTACAACCCCGATGCCGGCCTGCCACGGGCGGAGCGCGAGCTCGCCGCCGCGGCAACCTCTCGCGTCAACGGATGCATCTACTGCGCCTCGGTGCATGCGCGATTCGCCGCGACCTATTCCAAGCGCGAGGCCGACGTTCAGCGTCTGCTCGACGACGGCGTGACCGCCGATCTCGGCGAGCGCTGGAACGCCATCGTCGCGGCCTCGGTGGCCCTGACGGCCACGCCGCCCGCGTTCGGACCGGAGCACGTGGACCGCCTGCGTCGCTCCGGGCTCGACGACCTGGCGATCGCCGACGTCATCCATGCCGCCGCGTTCTTCAACTGGGCCAATCGGCTGATGCTGTCGCTCGGCGAGCCCGCGGCCGCGGCGGAGACATAGCGCAGCCGACCGGACTGGTCCATTCGGCCGGGGGCCCGGAGAGCGCACGGGACCGGCGCGACGTTGCCAGGGGCCGTCCGATCCCGTACGCTGGGCGAGCGCGATGGACACCTCGTACACCCGGCGCGCCGTCCTCGGGGTAGGCGCCGCTGCCATGGGAGCCGTCCTGATGCCCCCGCGATCACAGGCGAGCGCGCCCCTCGAGCGGCGCATCCCCGGGACGGGCGAGATGCTTCCCGCCGTCGGGCTTGGCACCTGGCAGGTCTTCGACGTCGCCGGCAACGCGGCCGAGCTCGCCCAGGCCAGGGAGACCCTCGCGAGGTTCGTCGAGCTCGGCGGGCGGGTGGTGGACAGCTCGCCCATGTACGGGTCGTCGGAGTCCGTCACGGGCCAGCTCGCCGCCGACCTGGGCGTGAGGGACACGCTTTTCGTCGCCACCAAGGTGTGGACCACGGGTAAGCAGGCCGGCGTCCGGCAGATGGAGGAGTCGATGCGGCGCCTGCGCGTCGAGCGCCTCGACCTCATGCAGGTGCACAACCTGGTCGACACGGCCACGCACCTGGCCACGCTCCGCGAGTGGAAGGCGGCCGGACGCGTTCGCTACCTTGGGGTCACCCACTACCACGCCGGCGCCCATGCCGCCCTCGAGGGCGTCATCGCCCGGGGCGACATCGACTTCGTCCAGGTCAACTACTCGCTGGCCGAGCCCGAGGCGGATCGGCGTCTTCTCGGGGTCGCCGCCGGCAGCGGCACCGCGGTGATCGTCAACCGCCCCTTCGCCGGGGCCGGCATGTTCCGGCGCGTGCGCGGCAAGGCCCTGCCCGCGTGGGCCGCCGACATCGGGTGCGCCAGCTGGGCCCAGTTCTTCCTCCAGTGGATCCTCGGCCAGCCGGCGGTGACGTGCGCCATCCCTGGCACGCGCAATCCCCGGCACGTCGCCGACAACATGAGCGCGGCCGCGGGGCCGCTGCCGGACGAGGCCATTCGCCGCCGGATGGCGGAGCACTTCGCCGCGCTGTAGCGGGGTCTGGGCACGAGCCCACGACCCTCCCGTGGGGCGTGGGAGTCGCGGCGGTTCCCCACCCTCTCCGAGGGCCTGTGAGTCATGGCGGTCCCCCCGCTCTCCGAGGGAGCCCGGGGAGGGAGAGGGACGAGGTGAGGGGGCGCAGAACGGGAAGGGCGAATTCGCGAATCGGTGGGAGCAGGCAGGGGGCCGGGCGCCTCAGAGGCCGCGGCGGCGCGCGGCATGGAGCACGGCGACGACGGTCATGCTGTCCTTGATCTCGCCGCGCTCCACCATCCGGAGCACCTCGGCGAAGGGGAAGGCCCGCCGCTCGATGAACTCCGTGCCGTCGGGGGCGGCCGCCGCCGGGGTCAGGTCCTCCGCCACGTAGAGGTGCGCGACCTCGCGCAGGATGCTCTTCGACGTGTGGAAGTCGCACAGTTTGGTCAGGCGCTCGGCGCGGTAGCCGGCCTCCTCGGCCAGCTCCCGCTGCGCCGCCTCCTCCGATGTCTCGCCCGGGTGGTTGCCGCCGGTCGGCATCTCCCAGTAGAACGCGCGCGCCACGTAGCGGTACTGGCCGACCAGGAGCACCGTGTCCGCGTCCAGGAAGGGCAGGATCCCGACGCATTCCGCGCACTCGACCACGCCGTAGATCGTGCTCCGCCCGTCCGGCAGCTCGGCCACGTCCTCGCGGACGGTGATCCACCGGTTCTGGTAGATGGGGCGGCTCGACATGGTGCGCCAGGGCTGCCGGGGCCAGGTCCGCCGGGGGTCGGCGTCGCTCACTCATCCCGTTCTATCACGGGCGCCGGCGGCGCCGGCCCGATTGTCCCGTCGCGGGGGAGGGTATAATGCGCCCACGCCGTTCAGTCCACGCCGAGGAGAGGCCGCCATGTCGTTGCCGCCCGCGCTCGAGGTGCTCTGGAGAGACCTGGAATCGGTGCGCGCCGAGGTCCTGAAGGAGGTCGAGGGGCTCTCGCAAGGCCAGGCGGACTGGCGGCCCGGGCTCGAGGACTGGTCGGTCGGCGAGATCGTCCATCACCTGACGCTGGCCGAGGTGGCCACCGGCAAGCTCAGCAGCAAGCTCCTCAAGGAAGCGGGCGCCCAGGCGGGGCCGTTTCCCACCGATCTTGCCGCGCTCAATCCGCTGCCGCCCCAGCCGGCCGGCCCGGCCGAGGCGCCGGAGGGTGTGCGGCCCACCCGGGGCGAGCCCATCGACCGCCTGCTGAGCGACATGAAGGGCGCGCGCGAGCGCTCCCGCCAGACGCTGGAGCGGCTGGCCACCGTCGACGTGCGCACGATGCGGTGGCGGCACGGCCGCCTGGGCGAGCTCGACCTGGGCCAGTGGTGGACGCTCCAGGCCTGGCACGACGGCGACCACCTGCAGCAGATCCGGACGCTCAAGGGCGGGTCCGGGTTTCCCCGGGCGTAGGCGCGAGGGCGGGGCGTCCCGGGCCTGGCGACATGAAGGTCATCCTGCGGTATCCGAAGCGCGAGGTGGAGATCGCCGGGTCGCGGCGGGTGAAGGAGCTCCTGCGGGAGCTCGACGTGCTGCCGGAGACGGTTCTGGTCATCCGCGGCTCCGAGCTGCTCACGGCCGATACCACCGTCGGGGGCGACGACGTCGTCGAGCTGCGGCCGGTCATCTCCGGCGGCGTCTCTCCCGGCGCCGCGCCCCCGGGCCCCCGCCGCCCATGAAGTGCCGAAAGTGCGGAGGCCGCGCCGCCGTGGAGCTGCGCCGGCACAACGCCGCCTTCTGCCCCCCGGACTTCTTCGAGTTCTTCCGCAAGCAGATCCGCGAAGCGATCCGCCACTACAAGATGTTCACCGCGGACGAGACCATCCTGGTCGCCGTGTCGGGAGGCAAGGACTCGCTGGCCCTGTGGGACGTGCTCATCGAGGAGGGGTACCGTACCGCCGGTCTCTACCTCGACCTCGGCATCTTCGACTACTCGGAGGAATCGCGCGCCAGGTGCGAGGCCTTCGCGGCGGCCCGCGGCTTGACGCTCATCGTCGAGCGCGTGGCGGAGGCCGTCGGCGCCTCGATCCCCGAGGTGCAGCGGGCCACCCGCCGGCCGACGTGCTCGGCGTGCGGTCTGTCCAAGCGCTACCTCATGAACCGGAGCGCGCTCGCCCACGGCTACTCGGTGATCGCCACCGGCCATAACCTCGACGACGAAGCGGCCACCCTGTTCGGGTCGATCATGCACTGGCAGACCCAGGCTCTGGGGCGGCAGTCGCCCATGCTGCCCTCGACCCATCCTCGGCTCGTCCGTCGCGTGAAGCCGCTCTATCGCCTGTCCGAGCTCGAGACCGCCTCCTACGCCTTCCTCCGGGGCATCGACTACGTGGTCGAGGAGTGCCCGTTCGCCAAGGGCGCGACCTCGCTCGCCCACAAGGAGGCGCTGAACCGCATGGAAGAGGGGTCGCCGGGGACCAAGCACAACTTCCTCTTCGGGTTCCTCGAGAAGGCCCGCCAGGCATTCGAGACCATGGAGTCTCAGGTGCTCGGGCAATGTCTCTCCTGTGGAGAGGTAACCACTGGAGACATCTGCGCATTCTGCAAGCTGTCGAACCAGGTCAGGTCGCGCCTGGCCGCCCCCGCCAGGACCGCTCCGGCCGAAACCTCCGAGGCCCCCGGCCCCGCGCGGGTGATAGACTGAACCACGGTTCACTCCCGGTCTCGCGCGAGATCGACCCCGCCAGCCCGGGGCCGGGCGCGCCGTTCGGGATCTCACCACGAATTCTGCAGGAGGGGCTTTCATGGTCAACGCGGTCATCGTCGGCGCCGTCCGCACGGCAGTCGGCAAGAAGAACGGCATGCTCTCGCCCATCCGGCCGGACGACCTCCTCGCCGATACGCTGCGGGCCCTCGTCGACCGCGCGGGCATCGACGCGGCCGAGGTCGAGGACGTCATCGCCGGATGCGTCGACCAGCTCGGCGAGCAGGGGATGAACGTGGCGCGGAACGCGGCGCTCATCGCGGGGTTCCCGCTCGACGTCTGCGGCACCACGCTCGACCGCATGTGCGGGTCCGGCCAGCAGGCGGCCAACTTCGCGGCCATGGGCGTCATGTCCGGCCAGTACGAATGCGTGATCGCCGCCGGCATCGAGCACATGACCCGCGTCCCCATGGGCTCGAACGCGATGGGTCCGGGCGACGGGCCGCTGTCGCCCCGGCTCCAGGAGCGCTACAACATCATCCCGCAGGGGCTGTCCGCCGAGCTGATCGCCGAGAAGTGGGGCCTCAAGCGGGACGAGCTCGACGAGATCTCCGCGGCCAGCCACGAGAAGGCGGGCCGCGCCATCGCCGAGGGCCGGTTCGCCCGCGAGATCTTCCCGGTCACCCTGCCCGACGGCACCGTGTTCGCGACGGACGAGGGCGTCCGCGTCCCTGTCAACCGCGAGAAGATGGCGGCCCTGGCCCCGTCCTTCAAGCCGGACGGCGTGGTCACGGCGGCCAACTCGTCCCAGATCTCGGACGGGGCGGCCGCGCTCCTCATCATGTCCGAGGCCCGCGCCCGGGCCCTCGGGCTCCGCCCCCGCGCCCGCGTGGTGGCCACGGCCCTGGCCGGCGTCGACCCCACCATCATGCTGACCGGGCCGATCCCCGCCACCCAGCGCGTGCTCAGGAAGGCGGGGCTCACCCTCGACCAGATCGATCGCTTCGAGATCAACGAGGCGTTCGCCTCGGTCGTGCTGGCCTGGGAGCGGGAGCTCCATCCGGACATGAGCCGCGTCAATGTCAACGGCGGCGCCATCGCCCTCGGCCACCCGCTCGGCTGCTCGGGCGCCAAGCTCATGACCACGCTCCTCCACGAGCTGGAGCGCAGCGGCGGGCGCTATGGCCTGCAGACCATGTGCATCGGCTTCGGCCAGGGGATCGCGACGGTCATCGAGCGGCTGTAGGCCCGCGGGACGGGGCGCGCGCCGGGGGCAGTTCACGCCACGCCCTAGCCCGACCTCTGCATGAACGCGCCTGCCGCGTCCTGCGCGCCCCCTCACCCGTCCCTCGCCCCCGGGAGGGGGCGAGGGAACCGCACCGACTCCGTCGCCCTCGGAGAGGGAGAGGGTTGGGGTGAGGGTGGGCGTCTGGTTCACGCATAATCCGGGCTAGAAACTCGTCTAGTGTCCCGAGTCAGAAGTTCGTGGACTCGCGGCGCCGGGTGGGGTGGGGGCCCTCCCCGCGGGACCGTATCGTCTGCGGATTGCCGAAGCCACCCACCACCCATCTCGTGGCCCCATTGAGTGCCGGCAGCGCTCGCGACACAGCGTGTCCCGCGGGGAGGGCCCCCACCCCGCCTGGCGCGTTGTCGGCACATGTCTAACGCCTAGCACGGGTCGGGGCGCGGTCCCTGGCCACGTGAGCGCAGCGCACGAGAAACGGTCTGTCGAGGTTCGTCTGTCGGAGTCCGGCGCGCAGTCGACCGCCTCTCGAGGCGTCGCTGCGCGGGGCGCCGCGACGGCGTCAGCGAGAGAAGGCCGCGAAGAGGCGCATCCCCGCCGCCTCGGCGCTCTCCTCCACCGGCTGCGGGGCGAGGAGGGGATAGTCGATGCCGGCCTCGCGAAAGGCGGCGAGACGCTCGCGGCAGCGCGCGAGGGGGCCCACCAGGAGCACCTCGTCGAGCATCCGGTCCGAGACGGCGGCCACGGCGCCCGCGGCATCGCCCCGCGTGAGCGCCGCGGCCATCGCCTCCGCCTCGGCGTCGAACCCCGACCGGCGGAACATCTTGGCGTAGAGCGGGCGCCCGGCA